>JAISJZ010000138.1 GCA_031261125.1 Planctomycetaceae bacterium
TACTTTGTAAATCTTGTTCATTGCGGATTCCTTGCTCGTAAAAAAATGGGAATGACGAAGTAAAACGATTTCACGAAATCCGGTCAAGGGCAATTCATAAGATTAAACTTGATACGGTAGTAGCATATGTATGACATAAAAATTTCCCACAGAATTGGTTCTTCCCTTTTCCGGCATTGTCAAGTATAATAGCGGCATATCTTGCCGGTTTTATTATTAAGCGGAGGTTCCGATGTCTCCTTCGGTTCAAAGCGTTATCGACAAACTCGACCAACTGCGGCAGAAGTGGTGGATGTTCACGTTTCTCGCTTCCGCTGTCTGGGCATTGTCCGTCTCATTAGCACTCTTCCTGCTCTTTGCTGCTGCCGATGCGCTGTTCCGGCTGCCGCAGACGGGACTCGCCGCCGGTTTCGGCATCTGGCTGTTCACCACCGTTGCCCTGCTCGTCTTTGTCATCCGCAGGGTAATGCGGAGTCAACGTTCCATCGAAGGAACCGCCCGATGTTTGGAAGTCGAACACCCCGAATTGGAAAGTTATCTCATTAACCTCGTTCAACTGTCGAACGATACGCAGAATATCGACAAGAATTTTTGCCGGGCAGCCGTCGAACAAGCCGCCCGAAATGTCAGTACGTTTCCGTTTGACAAGATTTCGAGCAAGGAAACCCGGTGGCAGCGGTTCGTGTATTCTCTGCAAACGCCGCGGGACTTTCTCGAAGCATCGGCGTTCCTCGTGCTGCTGAGTATTCTTGCGTTCCTCGGCGGTTCATTTTTCCCGAATTGGAGTTCCGCCGCAAACCGGCTGACGAAACCGTGGAACTTCGTTCCGTCGGTCGGACGTGTGAAAATTAAAGACGTGAAGCCCGGTAATACCGAAGTCCTGCTCGGCTGTCCGCTGGAAATTACTGTCGAGACGGAAGAACCTGCCGTTGAAAAGCCGTTTTCGGCAACGCTGTACGTCAAACCGGACGGTGCAGAAAATGAAGAAGGAATGATAATGCTGGCGGCGGCGCAAAAGCATACTTACACGGCAACGGTTCCGGTGGTCAGCAAAGCGGGAACGTACCGCATCGAAGTCGGCGATTCCCAAAGTGAAAAATACACGATTAAGGTTTTGGAAAAACCCGGCGTTGCGGACGTTGACGTTGTTTATACTTATCCGCCGTATATGAAACGTCCGCCGAACACCGCAAAATTAACAACGCCGGACTTAACCGCTCCGCAACACACGACCGCCGAATTGAAAATCCGTTCGACTGTTCCGGTTACGTCCGGTCGGCTCGATTGGGACGGCGGCGGTGCCGTCGGTATGGTTTCCGAAGACGGCAATGTTCTGACCGCTTCGATGGTGTTGACAAAAACAACGGCGTACAAAATCCGCTTGCAGAAGAATGCGTTTGAAGACCCGAATCCCCGGCTGAACAATATCAGGGTTGAACCTGACCGTGCGCCGACCGTGGAAATGCTGCGACCGGCAGGCGATACGGCTGCGGGTATCGGACAATCGGTGCCGGTTGCCGTGAAGTTAACGGATGACTTCGGTATTTCTGCCGCTTATCTGGAAGCAAAAGTCAAAACAAACGAAGAAAAAGAAGAGGGAAAAACCGCCGAAAAGATTTACCGCTGGACAATCGCCCCGGCAGCAGCGAATCGGGAACTGGAACTCGAACACGTTTTGCCGCTGACAGAAAAGATGCTCAAACCGGGGCAAACGCTGCTTATCCGGGTTGTTGCCCAAGATAACCGGCAATACACAAATCCGAATTGGAATATTGACTTGAAACCGCAGGAAACGGCGGGACAATGGCGGGCAATCAAAATATTGGACAAGACCGAAATTGTCAAAGAGAACACGCAGAAGTTAAATACGCTTCGGGATTCTCTTCGGGTGTTGATGGAAAAGCAAATCCGCAACAGGGTGCGGACGGGACAAATCACCGGCAAACCGGCGATGGACGAACGGGCAGCGATTGCCGGCGAAAACCGAACCGTGCAAATCGAAATTCAAAAAGAGGGCATCCGTATTGTCAAGTCCATACCGGCAGACAGCCGAACCGAGGACTTGATGATAAAGCGGGACTTGAACAAGTTGACATTCGGGGCGATGACAAAAGCGGTAGAACAGGCGGACGTAATGACGAAGTTGACCGAAGTTGCGGCGTTTAAGGAACCGGCAAAAACATTGGAGGAATTGCAGGGACTCATTGCCGATGCGCTGCGGAATATGCTGGGCATTGCACGGGCAGCCGAAATGAAAATGCTCGAAGAAATGGGCAAACGGAACGAGGACGATTTGCCGGATGATGTGAAAAAGAAAATCGAAGCGTTAAAGAAGGCGGCAGACGAAGCCGTTGAAGCCCAGCGTAAAGTGGTTGAAGCGGCGCAGAATCTGAACAAGGAAGCGGTTGAAGATTTTTCCGAAGAGGAAGAGCAACTCGTCAAGCAACTGCAAGCAGCCGAAGATAAGTGGGAAAAATTCATCAACGAATTGAATACCGATTTAAGCAAATTGCCGTTTCAGGATTTTGCCAATCCGTCGCTGTTGCAGGAAATGGTCGAAATTCAAACGGAAATTGCGAAAAAGAACGGTGATGCCGACGCGTTGAAGAAGTGCGCCGATATTGCGGTGCCGCTCGAACAACTCGGTACGGAAATGGCGGAGGAAATCACGTCGAATATGGAAAGATTTTTGCCGGATACTGTTGACCGGGAACGTTGGTCGCAGGAGGAGACGCTCAACGATGATGAAAAGGAAGCACCGATGGCGGAATTACCGTTGGAGTTGGAAGACCTTGTCGGCGAATTGATGGAAGAGGAAGAGGACTTGTTCGATGAAATGGAAGACATATCGTCAAGTATGATTGACTCGCTGGATAAAGGTGCGGGCTGGGATGCGCTGGACGGTCCGATTTCCAACAATTCGGCAAAGGGCGTAACGGGAAACCGCCTTCCGAACACGAATGAAATAGCGGGGCGTGCCGGCGAAGGCCGGCAGGGCAAATCCGGCGGTGAGTTTGTGGGCGAAGAGGCGGTCGGCAAAGGCGGACGGAACACGCCGACGCGGTTGACTCCTGACCCGTATCAAAAGGGGCAGATTAAAGACCACAGTAAGGACGCGGTCGGCGGAGCAACGGGCGGCGGCAAAGAGGCGGGCGAAACCGGTGAGGGCTTGGAGGGACCGCAATCCCGCAACCGCGGCGATAGGGAACGCAACCGTCTTCCCGGAAAACAGGGCGATTTGCGGAACCGGGCGGAAGGCATTGATTTGAATTATATGAAAGTGATGGGTTATCATAGCACGGACTTGGAGAATATGAAGGAGGCAATGAAAAAAACGGAGATTGATTTACGCGGCGGAC
>JAISJZ010000158.1 GCA_031261125.1 Planctomycetaceae bacterium
CAGACGAATGATGTACCGCAATACCCGGCTTCCAAATCTTCGGCTCTGCTTCTCCGCCGGATTCCGACGGCGGCAGCACAATCAGCGATTGACTTTCGCTGTCCGAAGAAGGTACCTTCTGTTCAACCAATACGCCGGAACCGTTTTGAAGTTGCGTATTGAAGCGGGACACCCGCGGCAGTACATTTACGCCTGCCGCACCCCTAAACCGGTTGTCTGCCGGTCGGTTCGTCATCGCTTCGATAAACTGTTTGCAGTTCTCAAACCGTTCTTCCCGCTTCTTTGCCAACGCTTTCCGCAAAACCGCATTGACATACGGCGGTACTTCGGCAATCGTGTCGGGTTCATCGTGGAGAACACATTCCCGCAGTACCGCTGTATCGGTACTGTAAAACGGAAAACGTCCGCTGAACAATTCGTATGCCGTAACCGCTAACGCATACTGGTCGGTCTTATCGTCCTGATAGCGTCCCTGCCATTGTTCCGGCGACATATACGGACGGGTTCCGACGGTATCCATTTCGACTTGGCTGTACCGCAGCATACTCGTTCGGATTTCTTCCGCCAAACCGAAGTCAATGATTTGCACGCCGTCCGCTTCGCTAATCATTATGTTCTGCGGCTTAATATCGCGGTGAATCACCTTTTTTTCGTGAGCGTAATCAAGACCTTGAGCGGTTGCCCAAAAAATTTGAACGGCATCGTTGAACGGCATCGTGCCTTCTTTTTCAATCATCCGGTTCTTGTACTCGCTGAGCGTAACACCGTTGATGTACTTCATCACCAGATACAGTCCGTATTGGGCATCGTTAAACAATCCATAGACCGGACAAATGTGCTGATGTTGTAAGGCGTGGACTTTTTTGAACGAATTTTTAACGGAGTCCACTGCTTCTTTAACGCTTAACAGTTCTTTCGGAATGAATTTGAGAACGACGTGGCGGTCAGCAACCTCGTCGTATGCTTTCCAGACGATTCCCATTCCGCCCCGTCCGATTTGTTTTTCGAGGCGGTAAGTGCCGGAAAACAGATAGCCCGCGGCGAACGGGTCGGCAATCGAAGCCGGCGGTACGGTGAACATTGTCGTTTGTTCTTCCGCACCGTTAAACTTCTGTTTCGTTGTGTTGTTGAAAATGTCGTCCGGCATTATCCTACTTTACTATTAACAACCTGCCGGGGAGCAAACTCTCCGGTGGCTAACCGGCTAACTCCGTTTTGCCAAACTTTTCTTAATCGGTCTCAATACCTGTTCTGCGATAAACGCTGTTTCATTCATCAGCGACGCTATCCGGTTATTGAAAAACGAATACGCCGCTAGTGCCGGTATCGCAACCACTAATCCCTCTACCGTCGTTATCAGTGCAAGATAAATCCCTTCTGCAAGGTCAGACGCTTTGGCATATCCGCCGGACTCCGCCAACTGCTGAAACGCAACCACCATACCGACAACGGTGCCGAGCAATCCGAGCATCGGGGCAATATTGCCGATGACGTTCAGGTACTCCACTTTCCGGTACAATCTCGCCGCTTGCTCTGCCATTGCCTCTTCGGCACTCTTCTCCACGGCATCCCAGCCGAATTCGTACTGCGGCATCGCTGCGGCAAGAATTTGCGCCAGCACACTTTGGTTTTCTTTGCACCGTGTTATTGCCGCCGCCAGTTGTCCTTGGGCAAGTTGCCGTACCACCTCGTCCGCAAAGCCGGGCGGCATCACCGTTTTTTGCCGAAGCGTCAAACAATGTTCAACGGCCAGTGCAACGGCAGTGAACGACAGCAGGATAATAACATAACCGATAGGTCCGCCGGCGTGAATCAGTGCAATGATACTCTTATGTCCCTTCGGAGGAATGTTCGTTTCCGTTGAAGAACCGTCGTCTGGAGAACCGGCAACTGCGTTGCCGGGTTCAACCGCCGCAGCCGGCGGCTCCCCTTCAACCAAGCCGCTTACGTCCAGTTTTTCCTGTGCAAACAGCGGTGTAATCAATAATAAACAATGTATAATGAACAATAGCCGTACCATTACGCTCTTCCTAAAAATGCCGCACTCCGGGTATCGACACGCACCATTTCGCCTTCTTCGAGATACTCCGGCACCTGAATTTCCAAGCCGGTTTCCAATTTCGCCGGTTTTGTCCGCGATGTCGCCGAGTTTCCTTTCACGCCGGGGTCGCACCGCACCACTTTCAGGTTCACCGCCGTCGGCAGTTCCACCGCAACGCACTCGTCATTGTATATCAACGCCCGGATACCGTCGAGTTCTGCCGTGATGTACTGCAATTCGTCGGCAATGTCTTCCTTCTTTATGGTGTATTGTTCATAGTTTTCCTTGTCCATAAAAATATGGTCGTCCCCGTCAGCGTAGGAAAAACTCACATCCCGTTTCGTGAAGTCGGCAGCGTCCAGCGAATCCGCGCCTTTGAGCGTGATGTCAACCTTCTGCTTGTTGACGAGGTTTCTTGCCCGGAATTTGTACAGCGTTGCCGCACCGCGGGCAGACGGCGACTGGACGTTAATGCCCTCGATGATGTACGGCGAAGCGTTATAAACAACGACTTCGCCGCGTTTAATGTCTTTGGCGTTCATAAAATAAGTTATAAGTTAATAGTGGTAGTTGTTCGTCAACCGTCCTGCCGTTCACAAAATCACTCCGCTTGCCGGGTCGATGGCGGTGCCGCCGGTCTGACGGCACAACACTTCAAGCACAAGGATTAACGTATTCGGGTCAATCCGTTCGATAATGCTGCTTCCTTCCGCAGCGGCATCCGATACGTCCAGTTCTGCACCGGCAGCGTC
>JAISJZ010000222.1 GCA_031261125.1 Planctomycetaceae bacterium
TTGCCGCTCTTGTTGTTTTTACCGGTTGCCCGCAAGAAGCGACCGTTGCCCCGCCTGCCGATAAAGTCAGTCCGGCAGCAACTTCGACCGAAAGTGTTGTCGAACCGCTGCAACCCGCGCCCGCGGAACCGAAAGCCGGAGAACCCAAGAAAGAAGAACCGAAAGAAGAGGGAGCGTTTAATCTCGTTCCGTCTGATGTGGTCGGTAAAGTTGCCGCCGAGGCAGTACCGCTGCCGCCGGTTGCCGATTTAGTCGGACAAGTTGACGAGTACATCGAAAAAATCGGCAAGAGTATCGAAGACCTTGACGGTTCAACGAATTACAAAGCCGATGCCGAGGCGGTTGTCCGTGATACCAGCGGATTATCGCTTGTGGCGTTAGCTGTCGGTTTGTCACCGGAGGACTCCAAGTACAAAAAGGCGGCACCGGGCATCATCAAAGCGGCAACCGCTCTCGGTGCGGTTGACAAGTACGATGATGCGAAAAAAGCGTTTGACGCGTTGAAAGCGTCGCTAACCAGTTCCGGCGACCCGGCATCGTTGGCGTGGACAAAAGTTGCCGAATTAGCACCGGTGATGAAGGCGGTGCCGAATTTGAGTTCGAGTGCGACCCGGTGGACGAACACGGAAAAGAAGTTAAAAGCAAAAATCAAGAAGCCGGAACAACTTTACGGGGCGTTAGCCGCTCTTGCCGTGATTCCGCAGGGCAGTATTGCGAACGCCAAAGATACCGGCAAAGCCGACCAAGAGGCACAGTGGAAGAAGGACTGCGAACAGTTCCGTGACGCTGCTTTGAAGGCGAATGCCGCCGCTCATCGTTTTGCCGACGATGAAGCGGACTACGCGGCGTATTGGAATGCGTTCAAAGCGATGACGGATTCGTGCGATTCGTGCCACAAGACGTTTCACGCCGCTGCCGTCGGAAAAAGCGAGTAGGAGTTAATACGAAGCCGTGAAATAACACGGATAACTGTGATATTTCACGGAAAATAAAAAATTTAGGCGGTTATTCCCTTTCGGCATAGATTATGCTGGTATCAACACGGACGGAATAAGTTTCACCGCTAACATTTCAATCCCGCTAACATTTCAATCCAATGACAAAGCAGTATCATCCCGAAACGCTTGCAATTCACGCCGGGCAGGAAAGTCCCGACCCCGCTACCAACGCCCGCGCCGTGCCGGTTTATAGGACAACGGCGTACAACTTCAACAACTCCGAACACGGTGCAAACCTGTTCGCCCTGAAAGAACTCGGCAACATTTACAGCCGGTTGATGAATCCGACGAACGACATCCTCGAAAAGCGGCTGGCGGCGTTGGAAGGCGGTGCTGCCGGTTTGACATTGTCCAGCGGGACAGCAGCGGTGTATTTCTCCGTGCGGAACATTCTCAGAGCCGGCGACGAACTTGTGTCGGCAAACAACTTGTACGGCGGAACGTTCACACAGTTTGATGCCATTCTGCCGAACGAAAATATCAAAGTTCATCTGACCCCGGTCAACGATTTCAAAGCGGTTGAAAAGGCAATCAATGCCAAGACCCGCGCTGTTTTTATCGAGACCATCGGCAATCCGGTGCTGGACGTTGCGGATGTCGAAGGATACGCCGAAATAGCGAAAAAACATAAATTGCCGCTTATCGTTGACTCGACGTTCACTACGCCGTTCCTGCTTCGTCCGATTGACTACGGGGCGAACATCGTGATTCATTCGTTGTCGAAATGGATTGGCGGACACGGCACGGGCATCGGCGGTATCGTGATTGACGACGGTAAATTCGATTGGAAAGACAAAAAATTTGCTCTGTACAACGAACCGGACGGCGGGTATCACGGCTTGAAATATGCGACCGATTTGGGACCGCTCGCCCCGCTGGCGTTCATTCTGCGTTTGCGTACCGTCGGACTGCGTAATCAGGGACCGACGCTGGCTCCCGACGCGGCGTGGATTTTCCTGCAAGGCGTTGAATCGCTGGCGTTACGGATTAAGAAGCACAGCGAAAACGCGCTGGCGGTTGCCGAACATTTGGCGAAAAACAGTAAAGTCGAATGGGTGCGGTATCCCGGTTTGAAAGGCGACCCGTCGTATAAACTGGCGCAGAAATACCTGCCGAACGGACAAGGCGGTATGGTTGTCTTCGGTTTGAAGGGTGATAAAGACGGCAAGAAGGCAACGAAGTTTGTCGATAACATTAAGTTGTTCTCGCTCTTGGCGAATGTCGGCGACGCGAAGTCCCTGATTATTCACTCGGCAAGTACAACTCACTCGCAGTTGAGTGAGAAGGCGCAGGGCGAAGGCGGTCTGCACAAGGACTTGATTCGTTTGTCGGTCGGCATTGAACACATCGACGACATCATCGGTGCGTTGGACGATGCGTTGAAATTGGTGTAGCGTTAAGTGCGTTAAGTGAAGTGCATTGGCTTCGCTTAACACGAATGCCCAACGAGCGGGATTCACTCAATCCCGCTCGTTGAAAATTCTAGTTTTCCGCCGCTGCTAACAAAACGATAATTCACAGTATTTCAATAACGTCTTTCGTTTTATGTCTCTGTTAACTTGATATTCCTAACGAATCAACCTTGTTTGTATCGCCACAGCCAAGAGAACGATTACAACAACGACTGCTGCTGAAAATCCACATCCTTCTCCAAGCATTATAACCACTATGAGGAGAATCCATATTAAACAACCAGCGTTTAACATATTACGCTTAAGCATATAACTCCCCCTTCTGTCAGAGTTAATTTTGCACGGTACCCGTCTTTTTGGCTTTTTACGTCAATGTCAGTGAAATTTGCTCAGAAACATCAATAAATGTCCCTATTTTTATTCCTCTCATCCGTCGGACGACGGATTCGGAGGTGCGTGTTTAGGGTGAATTAAAACTCGCGAGCGGGAAAATGAAGCGATAGCGCAATTTCCCGTTAAGCCGTGTTCTCAATGCTCTTTTTTATATCCATAAATTGAAGTGTTATACTATGCAGGTAATAGATGCCCCAACACGTTATACAGATTTCAACAGGAATGGACAACGCGTTTAATATATTGAGACCAAGAAGGTCTTCTGGTAGAAAAACACCCATCAAACCATAGCAATGAGACGCAACCCAAAAAGCACAAAGCAGAGCAACAGCACGGGTTGGAAGAGGACTGCCGCAATGATGATGAACGATAAATTTATTCATATCATCAACAAGTCCGAGAATGGATTTGAACCACCAGTAGCAGCAAAACAGCGGGACTAGCGAATATCCCGCCGCTTTTCCCGGAGTGGTACTTGCAAATGGAGATGGTATTTCCTTCCACAACTGCCGCAAATAGAAGAAAAACAGTACTGATATTATCACCACAAACGGCAACAAGGACACCTGCATTATGCCAAAAAAATCTAACTGGACATCGGCTTCCGCTTCATCCATTCCAGATTCGGAAAGCGAAGACACAATTTGACAACACCCAATAAAAAACAAAACAACGTTGACAAAAGCATACACAGCGATATATGCCCAAGTTAAAGCAACGATAGTACCTTTGCGTTGTTCCAGTGATTCGTTCATAATCTCCTATGCCCCTTGAAATGCGAACACAGTTTTCTGCTCGCCAATTCATCATTCATTGTTTTTCTGCTTTTCGTTTTTCTGCTTTTCTATGAGTAAGAGCACTTCTTCCAATCTTTTCCTGTGTTCCCCATGTTTTCTAGCTTCAGTTATAACCAGAGCTACAACAAATGCAAGATGAATAATAAGAATAACACAACCAAATGCGCTGCAGATGCCGCCACAACTAATGACCTTGTTACCATTGACTACTTTGCCCATTGAAATTCTCCTTACCCAATTGTTTTTGGGTCTTGACTGGTTTATATC
>JAISJZ010000263.1 GCA_031261125.1 Planctomycetaceae bacterium
TGGTCGAGACCGGCATCGAAGAACATTTCGCTGTACCGCCGGGCGTTCTGCCGCCGCATCATTGTCCAATCTTCGAGGTACTTCAATTTCACGTTGAGAATGGCTGCCTGGAAGGAATCCATTCGGCTGTTGATGCCGATGATGCTGTGGTAGTACCGCGGTTCCATTCCGTGAATGTGCAGCAAATTGACTTTTTTTGCCGTTGCTTCATCGGTTGCGGTAACCAAACCTCCGTCGCCGGCACCGCCGAGATTCTTCGTCGGATAAAAACTGAACGCACCGATATTGCCCCACGAGCCGGCACGCCGACCGTTGATTTCCGCTCCGATTGCCTGACACGCGTCTTCAACAATGAACAATCCGTGCTGCTGTGCCAATTCGTTCAACGCAAGCATATCCGCCATTTGTCCGAACAGATGAACGGGAATCATTACCTTCGTCCGCGGCGTGATTTTCCGTTTGCAGTCCTCCGGGTCAATGTTATACGACACCGGGTCGATGTCGATAAACACCGGTCTTGCACCGAGCCGGGTAACAGCACTAGCGGTGGCAAAGAACGTGAAAGACGGGACGAGAACGTCATCGCCCGGTCCGATGTCTGCCGCCATTAAACCGAGCAGCAGTGCATCGCTGCCGGAGGCGCAGGCAACAGCGTACTCGGTTTGGGAATACGCCGCGATGTTCTTTTCGAGTTGTTTGACTTCGGGACCAAGGACAAACGCACCGGAATCGCAGACGTTTTTCAGCGATTCGATGATTTCGTCCTTGATGACGTTGTATTGCCGTTTCAGGTCGAGCAGGGCAACGGGCTGCGCATCGTCCGAACGGGTATTGAAATTACCTTTCATTGATTTGTCTTCCTTGACAAAAGAGGTGGAGAAAACCCGCGGCATAGCGGCTAAATAACCGCTGCAAGCCGCCGGGCTAAATGTGCGCAAACGATAAGAATTTATCGAAAGACGGTCAAGAGCAGTTTTTCAGAATCCCCTAATGCATTTCTCTTCCGCCGGTGATGTTAATCGCCTGACCGGTCATATAGGCGGCGCGGTCAGACGCAAGAAAACACGTTACATTGACAACATCTTCGATGTGCGCCAAACGTCCCATCGGTACTTTGGCGGTAAAGACCTTCACGATTTCATCGTGCGGCATCTTCATATTGTCAACATAGTCCGCCGAAACGTTGTTCCACACGCCGGTCGCTTCGGTGATGCCGGGACAAACACAGTTGACGCGGATACCCTGTTTCGCAACTTCATAAGCCAATGCCTGTGTAAGCGTGATAATTGCTCCTTTGGCGGAACTGTACGCGCTCATCAGGGCGGAACCGGTTTTCCCGGACTTGCTCGAAAAATTAACAATCGCTCCGTTGCCCTGCGCCTTCATTGCCGGCATCACTTCTTTGATAAAGAAGAACGTACCTTTGACGTTGACGGCATAAACGAAATCCCACGTCTCTTCGCTGATGTCTTCAATTTTCCCGCCTTGCCCGGTAACACCGGCAACGTTCACCAGAACATTGATGTCCTGACCGAATTTTGCCTGACACGCTTTGACAACGGCTTTAACTTGTTCGTGTTTCGTTACATCGGCAGCGAGACCGGCAATGTCTCCGCCGACTTCTTTAATGACGGCATCGACCTTATCTTGGGCAAGGTCGGTGATGAACGCTTTACCGCCTTCTTCGATGATACGGCGGGCGACTTCTTTGCCGATGGTGCCGGTTGCACCGGTGATTAACGCAACTTTATTTTCAAATTCCATTGGGGTTCCATAGGTTCAATGCGCCAGCCGAATACCGTACTGCCGGCACGCAGGATAAACGATACTGCCGATTATAGCAGGGATAACGAAACCGTGTCAACAGGGGGTTAACTGCCGCAACGCCGCGGAGAGACAGCAGCACCCGACGACAACGCAAACTGGATGTTATAACCGCCGGTATCGCCGTCAATGTCCAACACTTCACCGCAGAAAAACAAACCGGGAACGAGCCGTGATTCCATCGTTTGCCGATTCACTTCGTTCAGCGCAACGCCGCCCGCCGCCGCCATCGCTTCATTCCAGTTGCCTAATTTTTCTACAACGAACGGCAGACCGTTTAACGCCGATTCAATGTTCTTCCGTTCCGTCCGCGAAACAACCGATGCGGATTTATCCGGGTCGATGTGGAGATATTTCAAAAGTTGCACCAAGAATTGTTCCGGTATTCCCAACGGCGACAACGCATTTTTCAGATTCTTTCCGCCGGTTAACAAAGTTGTCAGGGCGGAACAAGTTCTGCCGCTAAAAGCGAGTTTTACCGTATCGCCGGCTTTAATCAGACGGCTGATGTCGAGAATACCGGGACCGGATAAACCGTGATGCGTGAACAGAACATCGCCGCAGTTTGCCGCAATCCGTTTGCCGCCGTGTTCAATAATGATGTTGATTTGTTTGAACGAAATGCCGGCGCAACCGGTAAAAGCATAGTTTTGTACATAGACCGGCGTTAGTGCCGGTTTCGGCGGAACAACCGTATGTCCGAGTTGTTCGGCAAGCGTCCAACCGCTGCCGTCGGAACCGGTTGCCGGATAGGAACAGCCGCCTGCCGCAATCACCAACTTTTGTGAAACAAATTGTCCCCGGTTCGTTTGAACAATAAAACTTTCGTCCGTTTTCTGCACGGAAAGGACAGTTGTTTCTGTTTGAAGAATTCCGCCGCTGCGTTGAAATTCGTTCCTCAGTGCGTTGAGAACATCCTTGCTGTTCAGGGACTTCGGGAACACCTTGCCGTCGTCCCGCTCGGCAAGCGGAACACCGCGTTCGGTAAAGAACCGGATTGCATCGGTATTGGTGAATGCAAACAGAGCGGGCTTAACGAACAGGGCTTTTTGGGGAGAACCGTAGTGTTTTAGAAAATCGGCGATGTTTCCGCCGTGCGTCAGATTGCATTGTCCTGAACCGGACAGAAGAAGTTTGCGACCGGGAACAACATTACGTTCGAGAATACAGGCGGAACCGAGCCGGCGGGCGGCAGGACTAAATGACAGCAACGCAATACCGGCGGCGAGTCCGGCGGGACCAGCACCGATAATGATAGACGGGTACTCCACTTCTAAAACCGGCGACCGGTGCGCGGCGTGGTAAAATACGGAACCTGATGCCGCGGCAAACCGCCTTGATACCAATGCAATGTCTGATTAAAGTTTGCCCCGTTCTGTCCGCCGATACTCTTTGTCATCCGCGGTTCTGTCAAAATCCGCTGCGTCGAATCATCGTTGAGCAGTTGATTCGCCGTTGTCGTTCCCATCGCCGGATTCGCCAATGCCTGCTGAATCGCCCCCTGATTCTGCTGCAACTGTTGTAACTTCTGATTGTAGTCAATCTGCGGTTTAACGTTCGTCAGGTAGTTGCCCAGCGCATTACGTCCGTTGTTGTTGTACAAGTTCAGCCACGGGCTCATCGGCGGATTGTACTGCGCCGATGCCGCCGAAACAAAATATACCAGTAAAACCGGAGCAAAATATTTGACGTAATTCATCGCAACCTCCCTTATCAGAATTGATAACTGACACTGAACAACCATCTATTATCCAGCATCAATTATTCATTGTCAATACCCGTATCCGTTGTTTCGGCTTCCTCCGCCGGTCAATACCTTTCCGTAGAACCGCGTTGCCGTTTCAGCACCAAGCATTGAGAAACCCATTATTCGTTCGAGCGGTGCAATCATCCGGGCAAGCACGCCGTCTGCCGCAACCCATCGGCTTTCCACCACGAACACCCGGTCGCCGGGCAGAAGTTGATAATTCGTCTGCGGCATACCGTAAGCACTCACCGCAACCCAGTCCACCGGCAAAATCACCGGCTTATGTGAATTGCCGACAGGACGGGCAACCCAAATCCGTTTCGACGCGTTCGGTGTTAATCCGTTGCAGTTAGCAATCGCCCGAAGCACCGTTTCGTTACCGGTGTAAGGGAACACTAAAACCTGTTCGCCCTGCGCCGCCGATTGAAAAATTACATAGTATTCCTTGCTGTTGTACGAATACACGTCAACGGCAACCTGCGGATGTTCTAACGCTTTCGATAAATAGAATTCAATCGCTTCCCGGCACTCCGGCACTGTCAAACCGTTGACATAAACCCGACCGTAGGAACCAAGCGTGATATAACCGTCCGCTGCGATAATGTGCGTGTTCGCAATCATCTGCACATCAGACATCTTCACGAGTTTTGCTGAAACGACGGTGTTCGGTCCCAAACGTCCTTTGGGATTGTCCGGCGAATAAATCAGATGACGCTGAATGGCCCGCTCCATTTCTTCCATATTCAATCCTGCAACTCTCACGGCACCGTAAGCACCGCCAAGTTGGATGTTTCCGCCCGGCTCGATAGAAAAACTGCCGATAATCGGTTCATCGAGCGGTGTACCGATAACATCAAGGGCAACAATGTCAAAGACCCGCAGAACATACGGCGATTTCGGAACCAAGTGAACCGCTTCGACGGAAATCACGTCCGGCGGTTCAAGGAAGTAATTCGGCAATGAAGATTTAGCAGTTTCCTTCGGTACATCCCGGAACGCAGCCACTCCCGCCGGCTTCGGGTCAAACAATGCCGTGTGAGTAACACAACCGGCAAAAACAAACACGACGACAGCGCACAAAAGTCCCCCGAAAAGAACGGAGAAATGTCTCCGTTTAATACGGTGATTACAGTGTGCTGAGCAAAAGGAAACGGTCATAATGCGTCCTCGTCCTTGTGTGTTCCTTCATAAGCATCGGGCTATCAACTGCTGATGTACACCACCGGCAGCCAACCATCCCGCGACATTCCTTTGCCGTTATTCTCGATAAAACGGGTACCCACCCTCTATGTTCCTATTCGGCAGTCGGAATAAAAAAAATGAATAAATAACATCTTTTTTACAATAACCGCTACAATCGCTGTTATTTTTCACCAAAAAGCCGCGTCATTAAAGATTCCGGTGCCGTCCGCCGATAAGCACAACAAGGTGCGCTGTTTTTGTGCAAACGGAGTTGGTGAACTATGCGATATGATTTAACGACCGCCTTTGTGCTGGGGTTGCTTCTGCTGCCTTCGGTGCCGCAAGACACTGTCAAGGGAGAGAACAATGCGCCGTCTGCCGTGTACAGCAAGAAATTTGCCGCCCTGTCGGATTATTCGCAACCCTCTAACGCTGACGCTCCGCCGAAACCGGCGGTCTTCGATTCCCAAACGCTGCCGCTGAAAGAGGAAATACCGCAGGAAAAACCGATTCAACAAGATAAAGCGGAAGGAACGATCGCCGAAACGAAAAATATACCGCCGCAGAAGGTACAGGTTCACAAGCATAAGACAGATGATTTTTTTGATTCGTTAACAACGGCGGCGAACCGCAGCAAGTATTGGGTTTCAAACAATACCCGTAAAGCAGCGAATTTTCTTAACAAGGAAAAGAACAGTGCAAAATCCCCGCCGGAACAGAACGCCTACATCCAAGGATTGGCAGCGGAACAGCGGCAGGATGTTTCTGCTGCTGTCCGGTTGTACAAAGCGTACATTCGGGACAATAAAATCGAGAGAAGTAAAGACGGAAACATCAACGCCGACATTGCCGCCCCATACTACCGCTTGGCAATGATTTCGTGGGATGCGAAGGATTTCACCAACGCCGAAAATTACTTTCGGGAAGCGACCACTTACGCCGTCGGCAACAACAGGAGTGTTGTTGCCCGCGATTTCTCCCGCTTTCTTTTGGAACGGAATAAAACAAAAGATGCGGAAGTCATTCTGCGGAACATTCTGATTGACGAACCGGACAACAAGGAATTTCTGTTGCCGCTTGCCCGGTGCGTTGCACTGCAAGAGCGTCCGATTGAATCGCTGCGGTACTTTACGGCTGTATTCGACGATGACAAGGAAAAGGCATACGCCGAATTAGCGGCAGTATATCGGTCGCAGAACCGGTTCGATATGGCGCAGGTTGCCGAACGCAAACGGGAAGAATACATCGCCGTCAATACGCCTATCGTTCCGGCTGCTTCTAACACTACACTCAGCGCACAGCAAGTACCGGCAAAACAACAACGGGAGGTTGAAGTGCCAATGCCGGCACCGCTTGTACCGGAATCCGTCTTGCCTGTATTGCCGAAAGACGATGCCGATAACATCAGCAGCATAGCCGCCCGGCTGAATGAATTACCCGTAGATAAATTACCTGCCGTTTCGGAAAACAAAAATGCGGAACCCCCGCAGCAAGTCATACCGCCGCCGCTGGTACCGAAGTTTGTGCCGCCGGTCGCGCCGCTTCGTTTTATTCCGGTTGCTTCTGATAAAGAGGAAGAACCGATTGAAACGCCGGCGGTGTCCGACAAACCGGTTATCAGTTTTATTCCGCCGGTTGTAAATACGGCAGAAGTTGTCAAAGACCGGAGCAGGTACATTCCGTTCACGGAAGTATCAAACCGGAACGGGGAGGTACAAGTATCAATGGGGGCGGGGAGTAAAGACGTTCTGTTCACGGAAGTATCGAAACAGAATGGGGAAGTACAAGTATCAATGGGG
>JAISJZ010000384.1 GCA_031261125.1 Planctomycetaceae bacterium
TCGGCATTGACAAGTTGTGCGTTATCTTTGTTGCATTGTTGGAAGGAGCCAAAGGATAAAATTACGGCAGTTGCGCTAAATGTTGCGCACCAACCGCTAAAATTCCTGAAAAACCTCGGATTCTAAAAACTTGCAGTCGGACTGCGGCGAGGACAACCACATTTGACTTTTAATGCCGTTTCGTTAAAAATAAAACCGTTCTGTTATTTCCTTTGTTTCCTTAATCCCGCCCTGTGCTATGTCCGCCGATAACAATGATGAATTTTCCCAATGGGTACTGCATATTGCGGACGGCGACGAGAATACGTCGCGCAAGATTTGGGATGAGTATTTTGGTAAACTTGTCCGGCTTGCCCGAAGGAAACTCGACGGAATGCCGCTGCGGGATGTCGATGAAGAGGATGTCGCGTTAAGTGCAATGAACAGTTTTTATCAAGGAATAACGCAGAACAAATTCGACAACTTGAAGAACCGGGACGACCTTTGGAAACTGCTGGTAACCATCACGGCGCGCAAAGCGACGGCGAAACTCCGGCGGCACTTTGCCCAAAAGCGGGGCGGCGGAGTCATCCGCGGCGAATCCGTGTTTATGCGGAATGATGAGTTGATACACGACGGCATCGGTAACGTTCTCGGCAAGGAACCGACACCGGAACTTGCCGCCGGTGTTGCGGAAAACTGCAAACAATTACTTGAACAACTAAACGATGACACGCTTCGGACGATTGCTCTGATGACGCTCGAAGGGTACCGCACCGAAGAAATTGCCGTGAAACTTAACTGCGTCCGCCGCACCGTCGAACGGAAACTCGAACGTATCAGAGAAATTTGGAAAGAGAAAGAAAATAAATGAAATTTGCCGAAGACCTACTCACTCTGATAGAGCGGAAAAATCTGATTGCCCCGGATTTACTGGCAGAATTGCGTTCCCGGCTGACCGGCATTTCGGAACCGGTGCCTGCCGATATGTTTGCGATACGTCTTGTGGAACATCAGGTATTGACCGGTTCATTGGCGGAGTCATTGCTTCGGGAACTGAACCAAGTGCCGGTACCGCCGCCGCCGCTGCCGCTGCCGCCGTCTGAACCGGTGATTGATTTAGCCGACATCGAAAAGCCGAAAAACGGTGATGAGTTAACGTTAGAAGTTGATGAAGAACTGCAATTAGAAATTGAAGACGAACCGGAGAAGGTTCCGGTTATTCACCCGCCGCAAGTTGATTATCCCGCCGCTGAAACGGCGGGTACTGAACAAGAACCCGCTGCCCCTGCTGCCAGTGCGGAACAGATTTATCGGAAAAAACGGTTCGCCGTCAAAAAGAAAACAGACAACTTGTGGGACACAAAACTGATTTTGTTCGGAGGAACCGGACTGCTCATTCTGTGTCTCGCCGGCATATTTTTGACCGGTTCTCTGTTCCGCCGCAGTGCCGACGCGATGTATGCCGAAGCCGACAAACTTTATCAAAGCGGTTCCTATTCACCGGCAATTACCGCTTACACGGAATTCATCGAAAAGTTTCCGAATCATTCCGAAACGTCAGCGGCAAAAATCCGCCGGGCGTTGGCGCGCATCCGCATCCTTGTTGACGCAAAAACGGACTGGACCAAGACGTTGCAGACCGCCGAGGAGGAAATCGAATCGGTGAAAAACGAGCAGCGGTTCTTTGAGGAATCTAAGGCGGAGTTAGCGGTGCTTTTACCGAAGATTGCGGCGGGACTTGCCGCCGAGGCGGAAGAGAAAACGTCCATTCAACACTCCGAACAAGCGGAACAAGCCGTTAAACTGATTGAGACCGTTTTGCCGTCATCGCTGCGACCGGCAGAAACGCTGCTGGAAGTACAGTACAAAGTTGCCAAAGTCCGCCGATTACTGGTGCAGCAGGATATTCTGAACGAAACGCAGCAAAAATTAGACGGCGTTCTTGCGGCAGAGCCGTTCGGCAGGAAAGAAACGGAACAGTGCTATGAACTTTTGGCTGCCGTTTTGAAAGACAATCCTGAATTGGAATTAGATACGGAATTCATTGCCCTGCGGCAGCGGATTTCTGAAAATGAGTACCGTGCCGTCCGTCCGTTGAGCGATGCAGAGTTGCCGAAAGAAAACGCTAACATCAGCGGCGAAACTCGTTCCGTTGCGGAAATTGCCGTACTGTATAACCGAAAAGCATTAGCGGATTTTAAGCCGCTCTTTGCGGGGCAAGTTCCGCCGCAGACACCGTTGTTTGTCTTTTCCGCCGGGACCGTTTTTGCGTTGAATTCTGCTGACGGGACATTACTTTGGCATTACACCGGCGGTGCAGCCGGCAGCACGGTTGCCGGCTCCCGGATTGATTTCATACCGGTACCGAAGACGGAGAAAAACGGGGAAAGCGTATTGGTTGTCGGACCGCAGGGTATCACCCGGTTAGACGGACAAACCGGCAAGCCCGTTTGGCACCTGCCGGTTGACGAACCGTTTTACTGTACCGAAGTATTCAGCCGAACGGCAGCACCGCCGGTGTTTTGTATTGCAACCAGGTCGGGAAAAATACTGACGGTTCAATTTGATACCGCAGACCATTTTGCGTGCCGTATTACCGGTTGGTCGGTACCGCAGAATGTTTCCGTTGCGCCGCTGTTTGACATTGAATCCGGTCTGCTCTATCAGCCCGGCGGACACGATACGCTGTTTGTGATACCGCTCAACGGCGGGAAAGCACAAACGTATTTTACGGCGCACCAACCCGGTTCGCTGCGGACCGAGCCGGTAAAATTCGGTACCTGTCTGCTGCTCGTCCGGCAAGCCGGCGCGAGAACCTGCGAATTGCAAGTGTATTCAACCGGTGAGAAATTGACGCTGCTTCAAACATTTCCCGTTTCCGGTTTAACGGATACGCCGCCTGCGGTTGACGGTTCGTTCGGCGTACTGATTTCCGATAACGGCGAAACGCAGTTGTTCGATTTGTCCGGCGACGCAAAAAATCCGCTGCGGAAAATTGCCGCGGGTTCTTCCGGCGGTAAAGTTGAGCAGCAGAACGAAAACAGCGGGAACGTCCGTTATGCGGCATTGACCGAAAAGAACGTTTGGATTGCCGACCGGCAACTGATGCGTTATGAGCCGCAACTTGCCCAATCCCGGCTTTTACCGCAAGAATCGCTGCGGAAGGATATTATTACGCTTGCTCCGCTGCGAAAAATCGGCAATACTCTGTTTCACACGTTCCGCCGACCAAACGCCGGCGGTACATTGATACAGGCCGTTGCGACGGACACGGCGAAGGTTTGCTGGGAAACGGAAGTTGCCGACCCGCCGGTACTTGCAACGCTTTCGGAAGACGTACAAACGCTGTTTGTCTATACCAACGGCGGGAAACTGTACCAAATTCAACTTAACTTGCCGGCAAGCGGTGCGGCTCAACTGTTCACGGCATTACCGGCGGACAACTCGCCGCTGATTGACGTTGTGCCGTTAAAAGACGGTTTTGCGGCGTGGATAACGGCATCATTGATTCACCCGGCTGATGAGGGCAGCATTGAAAACAAAACGTTGATGATGTACGACCCGGCGGCAGCAGATGCCACCCGGTTCCGTTCG
The DNA here is from genome assembly GCA_031261125.1 of Planctomycetaceae bacterium. GTDB lineage: Bacteria > Planctomycetota > Planctomycetia > Pirellulales > Thermoguttaceae > WRKP01. The sequence continues at coordinate 3,577 of JAISJZ010000384.1, forward strand.
CTGCTCTTGCCCAGTCCGTTGACGGCATTGCCGGCAGCGTTGGATGGAAACCTGCTTGCCCCGATGCAAAATGGAAGTGTTGCCCTGCTTGACCCGAAGACGGGACAACAAGTTGCTCAACCGTTTATTCCGAAATTTTCTGAAACTCATTCGATATTGTGGGGCAAACCGGAACCGATTGAAAATACGAACGAGTTCCTGATAACCGACAAGACACAAGAGGAGCGCACCGGAAAATGCACATTATACAAAGCGGCACTGGAAGACGGAAAACTGGTATTGAAACAGAAGACCGCTGTCGATGGTACACTTCCCCCTGTTAAGCCGGTCGAACCGGACGGTATTATTTTCACTTCAAAAACAGGAACCGTCTGGAAGTTAGGAAACAACGGAATTGTTTATAGAATGAAAGGTGAAAGGTAAGAAAATTATGTTCACCGTTTCCCGTGAATTTACGTTTTGCTACGGTCACCGTTTGCTGGACTACAACGGCAAGTGTGCGCATCCGCACGGTCATAACGCTAAAGTCCTGATTGAATTGCAAAACGAAGCGTTAGACCAGGACGGAATGGTTCTCGACTTTACCGAATTGAAACGGACGATAGGGCAGTGGTTAGAGGACTTTCTCGACCATCAGATGATATTGCAGGACGGCGACCCGCTTGTACCGGTGCTGCGGGAAATGGGGGAACCGGTATTTTTAATGAGCGAAAAGCCGACGGCGGAAAATCTGGCGAAACTGGTTTTTGAGAAGAGTGGTGAATTCGGCTTTCCGGTTGCGGCAGTAACGTTTTGGGAGACCGAAAAATGCTGCGCTGAGTACCGGACAGATTGATATGGACGACCGCGTTAGAAAATTTTTTGACAGACAAGTCCGATGGGTACTGAAACGTTTGCCGCGGCAGGTTCGCTGTTTGCTCGGCGAAGTACCGCTCCGGGTGGAAGACCACCCGTCCGTTCGGTTGCGGAAAGAATTGAACATTCACGACCGCGGCGGACTGCTGGGACATTTCTCCGGTGTTTCGCGGAACGCCGGAATCGCTCTGTGCGAAACCGCAGCACCGGCGTTCATTACGATTTACCGGTTAGGAATTTTCGAAGCCGTAACGGACGAGACCGGTCGTATAAACCTGAATGAACTGCGCGAGCAAATCCGCATTACGGTTCTGCACGAATTGGGACACTATCACGGACTTGAAGAAGAGGAATTGGACGAAATCGGATACGGGTAACGGAACGGCAGCGCAATTTCCGTTAAAGTATTACCAAAACGGGACGTTTCGGCGGAGTACGCTTGCACTTCCGGCTCTTTTGGAATGATGATTATTTAGGTAACTTCGTTAGGTAAAGAATGTAGAGAGATATTCCGGTTGAGAAAACATTTCAGGCGGTTATTTTTTCTAACCGTCATTTTACGGTTATAAGACCTGCGTCAATCCAGCCGTCAGTCCGTTTCGTATCTGCAACTGCACATCGGATTCCGATTTTGTTATCCTGTGTTGTGTCAACAATACCGACCGCAAGATGA
>JAISJZ010000412.1 GCA_031261125.1 Planctomycetaceae bacterium
ATTAGTTGGTCCGAGAATTTACGGTTTGCTTGACCCGAAGGCGGCTTTTTTCATTGCATCGGGTATGTCGCTGTTCGGTTTGGCAGCGGCGTTATTTTACCGGCGTGTTGTCCGATAACGACGGCGGCGGCTTTCCCTTTTGGAAAACCGCCGCAAGTTTTTTCTGCCGTTTTTTCCTAACCGCAGGGGGTTCAGGCTAAAATCAATCGCCGCGGCGAATCGTTGCTTCGTCAACAACACGTCCCGACGCTGCTTTTGCCTTCTCGTGGCTCGCCGCTAATGCACCGCGGAGATGTCCCATTATGAACTCCGCCGTTCCCTGAATGAGAACGAACAACACCGGCGTAACATACACGCCAATCATCGTTTCCATCAACAAGCCGCCAAAAACGCAGTTTCCGATAGCGTTTCGGCTGTTTGACCCGGCACCGTTTGCCCAAACCAGCGGCAGTACACCAAGAATAAACGCAAACGATGTCATAAATATCGGGCGCAAACGTAACTGCCCTGCCTCGTAAGCCGACTGCACCAGCGGCATTCCTTCAATGCGCCGCTCACGGGCAAACTCCGTGATTAAAATTGCGTTTTTTGCCGACAAACCGACCATCATCAAAAGACCGATTTGTGTATAAACATTCGTTTCCAGCAACGCTCCGCCGTATCTTCCGAAAAGGAACACCGCCGACATTGCACCGGCAACGCCGAGCGGCACCGCCATCATAATAATCAACGGCGATGACCAACTTTCGTATTGAGCGGCAAGAATCAAAAACGCAAACAAAATCGACAACGCAAAAATATAACCCGTCTGCTCACCGACCGTCATTTCCTGATACGTCAAGTCCGACCACGCATTGCTGAAACCGTCCGGCAGCGTTTCGGTAATCGCTTTCATCTTTTCAATACCTTGACTCGTACTTTTGTCGGGACGCAGCACCGTGGTTATTTTCGCTGACGGAAACATATTGAACCGTGTGATGTTCTGCGGTCCTGATGTTTCTTTAAGCGTAATAAAAGAACCCAGCGGAACCATCGTTCCTTTGTTATTCTTCACCTTGATATTCAGCACGTCTGTCATATCATCGCGGTACTTGCCTTCCGCCTGCATATTCACACGGAACGTCCGCCCGAACTTATTGAAGTCATTGATGTAAGCCGTCCCCAAATACGATTGCAGTGAGTTTCGGACTTCTCCGAGATTTACGCCCATCCGCTTTGCTTTTTCGCGGTCAATGTCGAGGTATAGCCGCGGCGAGTTGGGATTAAACGGTGCCATTGCGGCAACGATTAGCGCATCGGGAGCGCGGGGGTTTTTATCCACCGCCTTCTCGATGACATCCTGCTGCACCGCATATAAGTTGTTTGAACCGGTATCCCGTTCATCGAGGAGTTGATACACCACGCCCGTTGCCAAGCCCAAGCCCATAATCGGCGGCGGCGTAAAGAGCATAAATTGGGCTTCCGGTATCATTGTCTCTTCGTTTGTCTCCAAATCATATTTCAGCCGGTTTTGCAGCGCATCCGGTTTCAAAGCAATTTCCTTCCGTTTGTCCCACGTTTCGAGCCGCATAATACACATTGCCCGGTTCGACGCTTGTCCGCCCATAAACGAAAAGCCGTTGACGAACATACCCATCACGACACCGCCGGCCTTGATGTTGCCGTTTTCGTCTCTCGTAATCGTTTTTTGCCGTTCTACGATTTTTTCCAAGCGGTCAAGAACGGCGGCGGTCTGTTTTTGCGTTGCCCCTTCCGGCAGTGCAATATCACAGAACATCACACCTTGGTCTTCCGTCGGCACAAAACCGCTCGGCAGCACTTGCACGACCCAGAGCAGGAAGCCGACGAGAACCGCCCACAGCACCAGGACAAGCGGGGCAACCATAATCACCAATTTCACGTTGCTCAAGTAAAAGCGTGTGAACCCGTCGAAAAACCAGTTGAACATTCGGAAACCGAAGAAGCGTTTGTTTTTCGCTATGGACGGACGCAGCAGAATGGCGCACAATGCTGGGGCAAGCGTAACACCGCAAACGCCGGAGATGAACACCGCACCGGCAATCGTCAACGCAAACTGTTTGTACAACTTGCCGACAATACCGGACATCATTGAAGTCGGAACGAACACCGCCATCATCACGAGAACGGTCGCAATTACCGGTCCGATAACTTGGTCCATCGACTTCTTTGCCGCAACGTGTCCCTCTAAATGTTCCTCGTCAATGATACGCTGCGTGTTTTCGACCACCACGATAGCATCGTCAACGACGATACCAATCACGAGGATTAAGCCGAAGAGCGTCATCGTGTTAATCGAAAAGCCGAAAAGGAACATAATGAAGAACGTTCCGACAATCGAAACGGGAATGGTCAAGGTCGGAATCAACGCCGCCCGCCAGTCCTGTAAGAAGATATACACCGTCAACACAACGAACAAAACGCACAATACTAATGTTTCGACGAATTCGTGAACGGTTGCGGTAATAAAGTCCGTTGCGTTGAAACTGAGCGCATAATCCAAACCGCTCCGCTGCAAGGCGGGACGCTGCTCTTCCATTGCGGCAATCGCCAGCATTGCGACTTCCATTGCGTTTGCCCCTGACCGCTGCGACACGCCGATACCGGTGGACATCAAGCCGTTAAACCGCGTTTCCATTTGGTAGGAGTTTGAACCGAGTTCGATTTTCGCGATGTCTTTGAGCCGCAGTACACCGCCGTTATCATCAACGCGGATAATCATATTCTCGAACTGCGATACTTCGGCAAGACGGCCGAGCGTTACAATCGCAAGGTTCTTTTGAATCGTTACCGGAATCGGTTCCTGCCCGATACGCCCGGCAGCGAATTGAACGTTCTGTTCTTGAATCGCGGCGGCAACTTCGCTCACGGAAACACTGCGGGCAGCCATTGCGTCTTCGTCCATCCAGACCCGCATCGAAAAATCGCGGGCATCGAACATCATCACTTCGCCGACCCCTTTTACACGGGCAAGACGGTCTTTCAGATAAAGTGAAGCATAGTTGCAAAGATACGGACCGCTCTTAACACCTTTTGCCGCAGCAAGTTTTTCGGCATCAGCGAGTTTTTTCTCCAATTCGCCTTTAACTTCCGAACCGGCAATGTCAAGTGCCGGTTCTCCGCCGGAGGCAACCGGCGGTTCCGAATGTTTCTCTTTATGCCCGCCTAATCCGATTTTACCCAGCAGCCCTTGCCAAACGCTTTCGGTATCCGGCATTGACTCATCGTGGAAACTGGCACTTTCCGGTGTTTTTTCAAACACCGTAAAAAAGCAAACGGTACTCGTGGAACGTTTAATCACGGCAACGCCGAGACGTTTCACTTCTTCCGGCAGCAGCGGTTCGGCAAGTTTCACCCGGTTCTGCACAAGAACGTTCGCAATATCAGGGTCGGTACCGACTTCAAACGAAACGTTGATGGTCATCGAACCGTCCGATGTACAGGACGTTTCCATATAGAGCATATTGTCAACGCCGTTGAGTTGCTGCTCAATCGGAATTGCCACGGCGTTTGCCACGTCTTCGGCGTTTGCCCCCGGATACGTCGCTCTCACCATAATAACCGGCGGCGTAATTTCCGGGAATTGCTCAATCGCCAGTTGCGGTATCGCCACAACTCCGAAGAGGAAAATAACGAGACATACCACGCAGGCGAATATCGGCCGGTCTATAAAAAAATGGGAAATCATACTGTTTAGCCCGGCCGCTTGCGGCGGGTTTTGTTAGAGGCAGGGAGCAGAAGGTAATCGTTCCCTATTCTTTATTCTTCCGCTGCGGCACGGCGTTTGTTGTATTCTTCCAACGCTACCGGTTTGACAACCGAACCGATTCTGACCCGCTGGACACCGCGGACAACATAATTTTCGCCCGGCTTCAAACCGTTCTGTACAATCCGCATCTGTGTATCAAGCAACTTGCCGAGGCGAATGTCCCGGCGATGAATCACGGACTTATCCCCTTCCTGTTCCACCACCAAAACATATTTCGTATCAAGGTCAGTCAAAATTGCCTCTTCGGCAACAAGAACCGCCCCTTTCACTTTTTCGTAAGGAATCCGCACCCGGCAAATCTGCCCCGGATACAGCATATAGTCCTCATTGCCGTCAATCGTCAGCAGCGGATTACGGACTTCCGCCCGAAGCGTAATTTGTCCCGTCTCCTTCGTGATTTTGTTGTCAATTACCGCAACGATTTTACCGTTCAACGGAAAGTCCGACGGCAATACCTCGGTACCCGTGGTGAGCGAAACGTCAATGCGGGCTTGATATTCCTCTTTCGCACCGTTCAACGGCGGTAAAATGGACTCGAAATTATTCTCGCCGTCCGCTTGGGCTGCTGCTTCGCCGTTCGCTGCCGTATCCGTGGATTTATCGAATGCCTGCCGGAATCCCATCCGTTCTTTCAGGTCGGCAAATTGTTTGTCGCTGATTGGAAAATGAATGAAAATCGGGTCCATCTGGGCAATCGACAGCAGTTTTGCCGAATCAGAACCCGGACTGACGTAATTGCCGATGTCAACAAGGTTATTCGTTGCTTTTCCGGTGAACGGAGCGCGGATGTCCGTGTATTGCAGGTTCAGTTCCGCCTGCTGAACGGCGGTCTTATTCAAGTTCACCGTCGCCTTCGCCATATTATAGTCCGCCTGCCGACCCTGAAACTCTTCCATCGAAACCGTTTTGGATTCCACAAGTTCCTTGCTGCGGTCGAGGTTCGACTTTGCCAGCAGTTCACGGGCAATGCTTACGTCTAACTGGGCTTTGGCGGCTTCAAGGGCGATTTTGTACTGGTCTTGTTCGATGATTGCCAGTTTGTCGCCTTCTTTCACCAAGCCGCCGGAATGGAAGAGTATTTGTTCAAGATAGCCCGGAATACGAGCCGTGATGTCAACGTACTTATACGGTTCGGTTTGTCCCCGTTCATACAGGTACAGTTGCACATCGTCCGATTTAACAGCATCGGTAATCACTTCGGCTAGCGGTACGGCGGCACCGCCGGGAGCGGCGGCATCTCCGCTCTTGGATTTGGCACAGCCGGTCGAAATAACGAGGCACAAAACGGCGATGCCTGCCGGAAACAGGTATTGAAGTTGAATTCGTTTGAAAATCATTTATGGTTCTCCTGAACGGAAGGGAAAAAGCCCCTTCTATGCCTTAATTATTCTACCACGTTTTTGGAATTCGGGAAGAGACCGCTCACACATTCCGCCAACTCTTTGACTGCCCGTAAATCCAATTTGCCGGTACCGAGAACCGGTAGAGAATCTACTTTGTAAAAATCATTCGGCGACGGTATCCAAAGGTTCGGCAAGCCGTTCTGATGCAGTTTTTTACAAATTTCCTCCGGCGTGAGCGGCAAGTCCCGATGTAAAATGATGAGCCGTTCCCCTTTCCGTTCTTCCGGCACAGCCGATACCGCAACAAGCAGTTCACCGCTGTCATTTTCGCCGGTTTGCTTTGTTCCGATGATTTTCAAAATCTCGTCTTCAACCAAGATATGCGGCACCATTTCGCCGCCGATTTTGCTAATCCGGCTCTGTCTTCCGACAATTTTAACGAACCCGTCCTTGTCCAGCGTTGCAATATCGCCGGTCGAATACCAGTTGTCTTTCAGCACTTCGGCGGTTTTTACGGGGTCTTTGTAATACCCCTTCATCACGGTCGGTCCCTTCACTTGCAACATTCCCGGCATATCCGCCGGCAGGACTTCTCCCGTCTCCGGCTGAACAATCCGCACCTGCAAATTGCGCAGCGGACGACCGATGGTTCCTTCCCGCAGCCATTGCTGATAGTCCGCCTTTCGGCTTTTCGGAACATTCGTCGAAACAACCGGCGATAATTCCGTTGTGCCGTATCCTTCCGCCGGACGAATGCCGAACTTCGCATCCCAAGCGTCAATCAAGTCCGTCGGCATTTTTTCCGCACCACAGATAATCGTATGAACCGTTTCGTAGTCCTCCTTTGCACTCCGCCGCAGATAGTTGCGTAAAAACGTCGGCGTGGTTGGAAACGCGGTTGCCCGGTATTTTTTTGCTGTCTCGGCAACTTTTTTCGGTTCCAGCGGATTAAAATGATACGCGGCTTGAACAAACGACGTTGCCGGAAGCCAAAGCGTCGTCGTGAAGCCGAAGGCGTGAAACAGCGGCAGCGTACCGAGAACCACGTCTTCCGGTTTCAGGTCCAGATGCCCGAAAAACGCCGCCACATTTTCGGCGATATTCCGGTGCGAGAGCATCGCTCCTTTCGGCGTACCGGTCGAGCCGGACGTAAAAATGATGGTCAGGTCATCGTCCAGCGGCACGAACGGCAGTCCCAGCACATATTCAAAGCACGGAATCGGCGTAATATACGTGTCAATCCAGCCGGTAATCTTGTCAAGCAGATTGATAGTTTTTGCCGCGTCTTCCAATACAATCAGTTCGGCATCCAGTTTCAAACCGGGAAACCGGTCGAGTACCTTTTTACTCGTGATAACGTGTCTGATTTCAGCGTGTTTGATGCAGTAATTGAGTGTGTCGATGCTGAACGTGTAATTCAGATTGACGCTTGTCCGCCGGTCGAGTGCCAGCGCGAGATTGGCAATGACTCCATAGACAGAAGTCGGCATCAGCAGTCCGACGTTTTTTTCGTCTTTGCCGAGAATACGGTGCAGCACCCGGCGGAAGACCAGCGTTGTTAATAGGGCTTGCCCGCCGTTCATTTCTTTTCCGGTGGAATCAGCAAATTTGGGGTCATTTTTCCATTTTCGGCAGACACGGAGCATTTGCCGAATGGGAGAGAGCGGTTCGGACATATTAGTACGGCGGACGAAACCGGTAAATTTTGACAGAATTCCAATTATTGTCACGTCAGTATTTTACCAGAAAATTTTGAATTGACAATAGACAATGGATAATTGACAATAACGTTATGCTGTTAGACGACATCACGCTTTCAATGGTCGAAGGAATCGGTTCGGGAACGGTACAGAAATTGCTGGACGCGTTCGGTTCCTCAACGGCGGTGCTGGACGGTTTTTCCCGAACGGAGGTGAACCGGTTCGATTTTCTGAAACCGGAAACGGCACAACGGTTGCTGTCGGCGCGGAAAAACATCAATCCCGAACCGGTACTTGAACTTTGCCGCAGGAAAAACATCGGCATTATTCCGTTGTCTGATCCGCAATACCCGGAACAACTCCGTTCAATTCACGACCCGCCGTTCCTGCTGTACATCCAAGGCAAAATTCTGCCGCAGGACTCGTTTTCACTTGCCGTCATCGGTACGCGGCGCATCACATCTTACGGACGGCGGACAACGGAGAAATTGACGAAAGCATTGGTTGCGAACTGCTTTACGGTGAACAGCGGTTTGGCGTTGGGCATTGACAGCGTTGCCCATCGGTCGGCATTGAAATACGGCGGACGGACGCTTGCGGTTCTCGGCAGCGGACATTGCCGGTTATATCCGCCGGAACATCGGGAATTGGCGGAACAAATTGCTTCATCCGGCGGAGCGGTGATTAGTGAACATCCGCCGCTTCACCCGTCGGCATCGTGGACGTTTCCGCAGCGCAACCGGATTGTCAGCGGACTTTCGCTCGGCGTACTGGTTGTCGAAGCCCCGCTGCGCAGCGGGGCGATGATTACGGCGCGTCTTGCCGGCGAACAGGGGCGGGACATTTTTACGGTTCCCGGTCCGATTGATTCGGAAGTGTCCCGCGGCTGTCATCAACTTCTCCGTAACGGAGCGTATCTCGCGGAGTCCGTTGACGATATTCTGAACGTTCTTGGTCCGATGAACCGACCGGTACTGCTGCCGGGCTTTGAAAAACCAGTGCAGCACCCGAACGAATTGTCGCTGAACGAAATAGAAGCCAAGGTTCTGCGGCACATCGGCGCGAAACCGGCAACGCTGCAAGAACTCGCCGCCGCTGCCGGTCTGGAGATTCAGCAGATTGCGGCGGTCATCAGTGTTCTCGAAGAAAAGCGGATTGTCCGGCGGACAACGCCGGACAAATGGATGCGCATTTAATACTGTCCGTAGTCCCGTCCCGCCTGCGTCATCGCTTTCAGGTTCTCAATCTTCGTGTCGTTCTGCATAATGGCACACGCATCGAGAATGTACCCGCCGTCTTTGCCGACCGTTTGAATCACTTCTTTCACTTTTGCCCGGACTTCCTCCGGCGTACCGAACGCCAGTAAATCGTTTGGAATTCCGCCGCTGATGCAGAATTTATCGCCGACTTTCTTATGGACTTCGGCAATGTCGCCCTTGTCAACGTGATACACAATGCTCCGCTCCGGCAACTCCGCAATCCGGTTCAGATTCTTGTTCCATTCACCCTCGGCATAGAACAGTGTTTGAATTCCTTTGCTCCACAGGTATTCGATGACGTATTTCAAACTCTCCCAATAAAATTTATCGAACTGTTTCGGCGACAGAAACGGCAAACACCCGCGGTGCATCCATAAGCCGACCGGCAAATGGCGTTCCGGGTCGGCGGTTGCTTCCGCCACATAAGCCAAATGCGGAGTCAACGCCTCGGTCAACTTCAACACTTTTTCGGGTCGCTGATACAAATCCATACACAACGCTTTGTAGCCGCGGAACTTGTCGGCAATGATGTCGAACGGTGCTTTGAGAATACCGCAAATAGCGCACGGCGTACCGGTTTCGTTCCGCATTTGGGCAATATGCGGACCGTAAGCGGCAAAGTAATTTTTCATCGCCGCCGTACCCGCAACGGACGACATCGGGTCACCCTTGGAAACGCGGGGATACCAAACATTCTGCAAAAAGTCCATTGGACTTTCGATAAACCGGTCATAGTCCTCCTCACGCATCCACGCATTATCCTCCGGCGGTTCAAGATACTGAAAAGCCGTGTCTGCCGGAACTTCAATTCCCGGCACGGCATAGTATTTCAAACCGAGCGTTTTAACGAGTCCTGTCCAGACATAAACCATATTCGGAACAGTCGCGTCCCAGTCGAAATCCCGGCAGCACTTGATTATCGCATCGAAAGCGCAGCGGTAATCGTGCGTAACTTGTTGGCAGGTATAGCCGGCATAGGCGGCAGTAACTTCGGCAGCAAACGGACGAATCGGCACGCAATCCGGTTTGCCGTTGCGCATTGCGGTAACAAAACGTTTCAAACGCTGTTGATACAGTTGTTCCTTGTCGGACATTGTTTTCCTTCGTCCTTTTCTCTGTGATTTTTTATTGCGTTCCTTCTTTATACACGGTAAAATGACGCGATGCAAGTGTATCCCCAAGAAAAATACCGCCGCGGATTCACGCTCCTTGAAATGCTGCTCGTTCTCGGCTTGATTGTCGTCCTGCTCGGACTGTCCGTACCGGGGATGGGGCGAATGTACGCCCGGAATCAGTTAAAAAGTACCGCACAAGAATTTCAAGGCGTTCTTTATCAAACCCGATTGCAAGCGATGAAGACCGGCAAAGCAATCGTGTTCCGGTACCGGTATGATTCCTCTGTTTATGAAATCCTTCCGAAAGATGTCTTTGACCAGCGGCAAAAAAGCATCGAAGGGGTCGGTGCCGTTTCCGCGGGTCCCGAATTGTTAGAAGCAAAGCCCGCGGCAGAAAATATCCAAGCGTCCGGTCTGTACGAACGGATGCTGCCGCACCAAATCGTGTTCGGTAAAGAACTGTCCGCGCCGGAAACGCCGCCGGCAGCACCGTCGGAATTCTCAACGGACTTCGACGACCAATTCACAAGTTTAACCGCAGAACAAAACACAGAGAACATTTTCAACAGCGATTGGTCGAAACCGGTACTGTTTTTTCCGAACGGCCGGACTTCGCAGAGCGTTTTTGAATTGCATACGGCGGGACGGTATCCCTATCAACTGCGTTTAATACTGCGGGGACTAACAGGAACCGCCGCGATTGAAAATTAAGGAACCGCTCATTCTTCTGCTTCTTTTTCCAATTCGTATCTTTTGATTTTCCGGTCAAGCGTCGTCCGTTCAATGCCGAGTTGTTTCGCTGCCAAACTCTTATTCCACTGAATGTGTTCCAGCGTTCGGAGAATATGGTTTTTCTCCATATTTTCCAGCGACAACGGAATAAACAGGTCCTGCTGTTCCTCGTTTTTGTGGTCGGTCTCGCCCGCCGTTTTCAATGACGACAGCAGTAAATCCTGCTCCTGAATGTACAGTCCTGAACCGAGAACCACCGCCCGTTCCACGACATTTTTCAATTCCCGGATATTGCCGGGCCAGTTGTAAGACATCAGTATTCTCATTGCGTCCGGCGAAAATCCCTGATACTTCCGTCCTGTTTCCTTGCAGAATTTTTCCAGATAGTAATCGGCAAGCAGCGGAATGTCATCTGCCCGCTTTCGCAGCGGCGGAACGATGATTTCTAAAACCCGCAGCCGGAAAAACAAATCGTGCCGGAAGCGTCCTTCCGAAACCTCTTTTTCCAAATCGCGGTTTGTTGCGGCGATGACGCGGACATCGGCAGAAATTGTCGTATTACCGCCGACGCGTTCAAACGAACCGCCTTCGAGAACCCGAAGAAACTTCGCTTGCAGCGTCGGACTCATTTCGCCGATTTCGTCCAAGAACAGCGTACCGGTATGGGCTGCCTCAAACTTTCCGATTTTCCGTTCTGTTGCACCGGTAAACGCTCCTTTTTCGTGACCGAACAGTTCACTTGCCAATAAACTTTCGGAAATAGCGGCGCAGTTCAAGCACACCAGCGGTTTCGTTTTCCGGGAACTTGCAAAATGTACGGCACGGGCAACGAGTTCTTTACCGACACCGCTTTCACCGCGGACGAGCAGCGATGTTTTTCCTT
>JAISJZ010000414.1 GCA_031261125.1 Planctomycetaceae bacterium
CCCGCCTTGACGGTAACAAAAAGCCGTTACGGATGATACAAAAAATAAAAATTTGACCAACGTGAGAGGGAAACCACTTCGGCTCAAGGGAATTGCGAGTTTTTAGAACCTGCCCTAAACTATCCATTTTGTTCGTTTTCAAACCTACTCACACACATAGGGAGTAAAGTATGTAATGCCCGAATTTTGACAGGTGAGTAGAGATGACGATATTGACTTTATGTGTTTTTTTGTTAGAATCTGTTGCAAGTGTAATGGGCGTGGCCGGATTGTCGATCCGGTGGTTGCGGGTTCGAGTCCCGTCAACCTCGTTCGTTGTTGTCTCTTTCCATTTAGCCGGCGGCTTGTCCCGTCGACAAACGGTGGGGGTGGATATGTCTGATGATGATTCCGGTACCGTTGTCTTTTCCCGAAAAAAACGGGAAACAGATATGGATATGACCCCAATGGTCGATGTCGTCTTTCTGCTCCTGATTTTCTTTATGGTTACCGCAGCGTTCGGGCTGCAAAAGTCCATCGCCGTTCCCGACCCGGAAAGCGAACAAAGTACGCAGCAGGCGGCTGTTCTGCAAAACAACAGTGCGGATGACCAACTCACGGTGCAGATTACGAAAGAAAACAAGGTCTATGTCGAAAACGAAGAAGCGGCAACACAGCAGGAACTCTATGCAAAGTTGCGGGAACATCAGTACCGGAATGGACAGCGGCAGCGGCGGCATCTGTTTATAGATGCCGACAGCAAAGCAATGCACGAAACCGTTGTCCGTGTCCTCGATGCTGCCAGCGGTACCGGTATGGATTCCATTCGGTTAATGAGCAGTGAGTAGCGTCTAAATAATCCCTACATTCCGCATATCCGCAACAACCGGATACCGGTTCTGCGGTTCTTCCGATTATTTTGCAATATGCCGGTTTTCGGAATCAATTCTATCAGTCGGATTATACGATAAAAGATGTGGGGGACGGATTCCCCGACGGTGCATTACCGGACTTTCGCCAAGGATGGGGAAAGACCGCCGGGAATGTTTGCGGTCAATTCCTTCGGGGTTTGACAGCATCGCCGGTTTAAGCCAACCCGTTTCGGAAACGGGGTTTGCTTCGCCTCGAAAACTGGGTTTTTCCGAATGGTTTCCCTTTTGGTTTCGCTTGGCGACCGTTTGCGGTACGACGAAACATCGGCAGAATTCCGAACAGGATGTTCGCCTTTCCAACGGTGTTTTCGGTTAGTTCGCAGTTTTAGAAGGATACGCGGCAAGACGCTACGTGTCCTTCTTTTTTTTTGAAACTATTGCATAAGAATTCGGACGTGATATAATGACCGGAAAATTGGTTAATTTTCCGTCTAAACAATGAACTTCAACGTCCTGTTTTCCGTTTTCAAACGCAATTTCTTCGGCTATCTCGCCAATCCGACGGGATACGTCTTCATCACCGTTTTCGTTCTTTTATCGTCCGTGGCGGCTTTTCTGCCGGACGAATTCTTTAACGCCAACCTGGCGAACCTCGACCAACTGAACCGCTGGTTCCCGTTGATAATGCTCGTCTTTGTTCCGGCTATCACAATGGGCATCTGGGCGGACGAACGCCGCCAAGGTACCGACGAACTGCTGTTAACCATTCCCGCAAGCGACTCCGACATCGTCTTCGGCAAATTCAAGGGTGCCGCCGCAATTTACACCTTGTCGCTGCTGTTTTCGCTCGTCTGTTCCTTGGCAATTCTGTCCTATCTCGGTAAGCCCGACATCGGACTGTTCCTCTGTACTTACCTCGGTTATTGGTTCGTCGGTGTCGCAATGCTGGCAATCGGAATGACCGCCTCGTTCCTCACCGGTAATTTGACCGTGGCGTACATCCTCGGCGCAATCTTTTGCACGCCGTTTATCGCCTTGCAATGGAGCGATTCGCTGCCGTTGCCGAACGAAGCGGTCTCCGTCCTGAAAAGTTTCAGTATTCCCGCCCAATTTGAATTATTCGGTCGCGGCATCGTCAACTTTTCAAGTATCCTCTATTTCGCAATGCTCACCGCAACAATGCTCTATTTGAGTATGGTTCTCATCGGCAAACGGCATTGGTCGGCAAATCAGTGTTTCGTCGGCGGGTTTCACTACACTGTCCGCACTGCCGCTCTCTTGGCAATCGGGCTGTCGCTGGTGTTCATTTTCCGGCAGCACGATGCCCGTGCGGACTTAACGGCAGAACATTTAAGCACGCTCGCACCAAATACCGTCAAACTCCTCAAAGAATTAAAACCGCAACATACCGTTGTAGTTGATGCGTTCATCAGTCCCGATGTCCCGGAATCGCATATTCAGGCAAAACTCGATATGGAGTCCATTCTCGATGAAATCCAAAGCATTTGCGGTAAAAAGGTTTCCGTCCGCAAAAATTACATTCGTCCGAACACAGAACAGGCGTTGCTGGCGAATCAGCGGTACGAAATCAAGCCGCACGATGTTTCGTTCACATCACAGGGTAAGCGGGAATTGAAGAGTATTTTTCTCGGTGTTTCGTTCCGTAGCGGCTTGAATACACTGACCCTACCGTTCATCGACAGGGGACTTTCGGCGGAATATGAACTCGTTCACGCCCTTGTCAATGTCGCTGCTCCGCAAAACAAACGTATCGGAATTTTGAAAACCGATGTGCCGCTGACCGGCGGATTTGATATGCAAAGTATGTCGGCAAATCCCGATATGCAAATCGTTGAGGAACTAAAAAAGCAATATAACGTCGTTGAAGTGAATCCGGCGGAACCAATTAAGGAGAAATACGATGCTCTGTTAGCGGTGCAGCCGTCGGCGATGGACCCGCAGGCAACGGAAAATTTCATCAATGCTGTTAAGAACGGACAGCCAGCGGTGATTTTTGAAGACCCGTTGCCGGTGTATATCCGGGGAGTTGCCGGAACCGGTGAACCGAGAACTCCGCCGAACCAAATGGCGATGATGATGGGAAGACAGCAGCCGAAGGGCGATATTTCGCCGCTCTGGGATTTTCTCGGTACCGCCGTTGACGCTCGTGTTGCCGTTTGGCAGGAGTACTCACCGATTCGGAAAATATCGCAAATTCCGAAGGGATTCGTATTTCTCGACCGCAGTCATAACCCCAACCGTAAGGAAGGGGCAGAAAACGAGACGGACAAACCCTTTAATCAGAAAGACAACGTTTCGTCTGCGCTGCAATATATGATGCTGCCGTTTCCGGGAAAAATTATTGTTCACGAGCGGGATTCTGCGAATCCCGCCTTAACGAAAACACCGCTGCTGCAAACGTTTATGAAACCGGCGGGGACGGTCAGCACAATGGACGTAATGCGCTGGTTCCGCAGCGGCGAACAGGGTAATGCGTGGGTGTCGTCCGGCGATGCTCAAATGTTGGCGGTACGCATCACGGGCGAAGTTCCTGTTAGCCCGGCGGATTTGCCCGGTGATGAAAAAGAAAAATCGGAGACCAAGCATTCTGCGGCTAATGTAAAAATCAACGTCATTCTCATTTCCGACATTGACTGTTTGTCCGATATGATTTTCAACTTACGGAAGATGGGCAACGAACCGGGAGCGGGCATTGACTTGAATTTCGATAATGCAACGTTCGTTCTCAACGCGGTTGACAGCGCAGCGGGCGATGAGCGGTTCCTGACAATTCGTACCCGCCGCCCGAAGCACCGGACACTGTCAAAATTTGACGAAAACACGGATTCGATTCGCCGCAGAGCAAGCGAAAAGCGGGAAACGCTGCAAAAAGAATTCGACACACAAATCAAAAAGGAAGAAATTGAATTATCAGAAACATCGAAGAAACTCGAAGCCGATTTGAAGAAGGGTTCGGTGAACGAAGAGGAAGCATTGCGGAAACTGGCGGCAGCAATGATGACCGCCCAGAAAAATTTGGATTCGAAAAAAGAATCATTGCAGCGGGAATTGGCGATAGAAGTGGAAAAGTCGGACGTGTCGCTGAACGAACAGATTCAGAAGATTCAAGGGCAGTACAAGTTGGCAGCGGTCGCACTGCCGCCGCTTCCGCCGCTGTTGATAGGTCTTGCGGTCTTTTTCGTTCGGAAGACCCGTGAAAGAGGCAGCGTTCCGCAGTCCCGGAGAAAGAAATAGAGAAAAATTGCGAATTTTTCCAAAATTCTGAATTTTTCCCCTTGACTTTCAAAAAAAATATGATACAATGCCGTAGGTTTGGTGGTTTTCGTTCGATTTGTTTTCCTTTTCAGACGATAATAACCACCGGTAAAGATGGTTTGTGTAAAGTGTCGGAAAGGAAGCAGTGGTCGATTTTACGGCGGTCATTTTTTTTGTGGGAGGTACCAATAATGAGAAAGGCACGCTCCGAACCTTGATTGAGGACACTGTGATTACCGCCGAGTGAGCGGTGCGGGTGTCCTTAAATCCGTTTCGTGTTTTTGTTTCCCTATCAAGTCGGTTTCGGGCAGTCCGAACCGGCGGTCCTATTGCCGTCACGGTGTGTGCCGGTGCCGGTGGAAAGTTATCTGTTTCTTTCAACCGTTTTCGTTTTTACTGCCGTCGAAGCCGGAAACCGCGTTTGACAGTTTCCGGCGGGCCGCAAAGAGAAAGAATAGACATTGTGTCCGGCCCCAAGCGTGTGCGTGTTCATCACACGGTACCTGGCTTTGCCGCAAAAAAACGAAGATTTCTTTCAGGGACGACCCGGTACCCGGCGGTATCGGGT
Source organism: Planctomycetaceae bacterium (assembly GCA_031261125.1). Classification (GTDB taxonomy): domain Bacteria; phylum Planctomycetota; class Planctomycetia; order Pirellulales; family Thermoguttaceae; genus WRKP01. The sequence continues at coordinate 4,696 of JAISJZ010000414.1, forward strand.
CTTTCCGTTTCTGTCAGCCGAGCGTTTTGGCACTCACTAATTCCGTAAGCAGAGCAGCGATACCGTCCTTTGTCGGGGCGATGTCCGTGAAACCTTCTTTTTTCAGCACAATCGACTGAATCCGAAACACCTTCGTCGGCGAACCGGCAACACCGCAGCGGTCTAAATCGGCATTGATGTTGTCCAAGTCCCATTGCACTGGTTCCGTGCGTTTGTACTTCATCACCCGTTTTGCCGCCTGCGGACGCGGTACATTTGCCGTTTCAAGAACCGTCAGCAACGCCGGCAGTTTCACGCTAACAATTTCATAACCGTTGCCGATGCTGCGCCGAATCAAGGCGTATTGACGATTTTCAGATACGGAAAGAATTTCTTCCGTGTAAGTGATTTGCGGAATCCCTAATTTTTCAGCAACCTGCGGGGCAGTTTGGGCGGTATCGCCGTCAATCGCCTGCCTTCCGGCAAAAACAAAATCGAAATGACCGATGGTTTTCACCGCTTGCGAAAGAATATAACTCGTTGCCAAAGTATCGCTTGCGGCGGCTCTGCGGTCGGTCAACAAAACAGCCCGGTCAGCACCGCGGTACAGGCAGTCCCGCAGAACTTCGGTTGCCTTCGGTGGTCCCATCGAAACAGCACTTACCGTTCCGCCATACCGCTGTTTAATGTTTAGTGCCGCTTCAAGGGCGTGCAAATCTTCAGGGTTGAAAATCGCCGGAAGTGCCGCCCGGTTGACGGTACCGTCTTCCTTCATCGCTTCGGCAGTAATGTTCGCCGTGTCTGGAACCTGTTTGACTAAAACGATAGAATGCATTTACAATGACTAATAACTAATGATGACTAACGACTAATGGTTGAATTATCTTCTACTCGTCAGCCGTTGTCCATAGTTCGTTTCTGAAACTACCGGTGCCGGTGAAGCGGCGTATTGGTGTGTTCCGCCCGCTTTATCCGTCCGTGCCGTTGTAACTGTTCCGGCAACGTTCCCTGTCCGTTCGATGTATCGTCATCCGTGCCGCCGGTATTCGCATTGTACTGACCAGCGACCTGCGGCGATGTTGCCGCGGCAACCGGCGACGGTCCTTCGCCCGGCATATTCTTCGGTGTGCCGTTGCTCGCTAGTGTCGGAGCAAACTTTGACATCTTGGACGCTATCAGCGAATCGGAACTGCTCGCCCGGAACACCGCTAACTGCGTTGTCCCGTCTCCGGCAAAGTCCCCTGCAATCGGCATATCGCCCGCTTCACCGAATTCAATCTTCGTATCAAACTCAAAATCGCCGTCTGTGTCGTGATGCCAAACGCCGTCGGCGTACATACCGATTTTGTCGATACCGTCGCCGTTCCAATCGCCGACCACCGGAATTCCGCCGGTAACAATCGCGGCGTTATTGTCGGACTTTTGCGTCTTTTCGATGTCTTCGGAGTCAAGCCGACCGTTGCCGTTGTAGTCAATGAGCCATTTCCCGTTGCGATAAACACCGATTTTCGTAATGCCGTCGCCGGAAAAATCACCGGAAAACGCCTTATCGCCCTCGCTCCCGTATTGGAAAACGTGGTCAATCACGTCGTACCGCACCGTTCCCTGCGTGGTGTGTTTCATCGCTCTGCTGCGCTCTTTACCGTTATG
>JAISJZ010000040.1 GCA_031261125.1 Planctomycetaceae bacterium
TAGTCGGCGGTTCTAATACTGTTGCCGACCCGCTGTTCGTTGATGCCGCCGAACGGAATTTCCGTTTCAAAAATGATTCCGTAATAAAAAAGATAGGTTTTGTACCATTTGATTTTTCCAAAGCGGGGGTCTATGGCGATGCCGATTGGGTGAAACAGGCAGAATGACCTTGATTATTTTTGACCAGTTCAAACAAGTTCCAATATGATTCTGCTTGTGCTTCAAATGTAAAATATTCTTTCACTCGGCGGCAGCCGCTTTCTCCAAAACGCTGCCGTAACGTTTGGTCTGACAACACCCTTTCGATTGCAGCGGTCAATGCGTCCACGTCATTCGGCGGTATCAGTAAGCCCGTTTCACCGTCAACGACGACTTCGTCCGTTCCGCCGACATCTGTGGCAACAACGGCGGTCTTTGCTGCCATCGCCTCAAGCAGTACATTCGGAAGTCCTTCAGTATGCGATGCTTGGACAAACACATCGAAATACGGCATATATTTGTCCAATTCACCGGTAAAACCGGCAAGTTTCACAGTGTCCGTTAACCCTGAATTACGAATTTGTTCTTGCAGTGTTTCCTGAAGAAATCCGCTGCCGAAAATCACAAGACCGATTGTCCCCTGTTTATACTGCGAAGTGCCGTTCAAGGCAGCAACGGCATTGATAAGTACGTCGAACCCTTTTTCCGGCGACAGCCGTCCGGCATCGCCAAGAATGAACCGCGGCGGCGTTTGAAACAACGATTCCAATTTTTGCCGGTATTCGGGATGCGGAGTGTTAAACCGCTCTGTCCGAACAGCGTTGTGAATGACCGCTATTCTGTTTTTCGGCGTGCCATAATGCTGCACCTTATCCGCTTGTCCTTGCGAAACACAAACAACATAATCCATTCGCCGGTGAATCCATTTGTCGATACGTTCGTAGAAACGTATTTTACGGTTCTCCCCTGTCCAGCCCCGCGACACACCGATAACAGGTATATTCAGCCGCTGGCACATCAGCCGACCCAACATTCGGGCTTTATGACCGTGAGCAAGCAGAATATCAATACTATTGTCTTTCAGATAGCGGAACAACTCCTGACCGGCAGCAAATAAATGCGGCATATCATTACGGAAACAGTATGTCGGAAAGCCGCTTTTTTCGCTCTCAGTAAGAAACGGCACAGCGTTACCGCCTTCAGGAAAGGAAGCAATGAAAAATTGTACCTTCTTTGTTTTCGGCAGTGTGCGGGCAAGTTCGAGCATTTGCCGTTCCGGTCCTCCGAAATTCGGCGATGCAGTTAAATGGAGTACGTTCATCGTGTTTTTAATAGACCTTATGCCTCCAGTATATCTTGACATTGGACAGATAACAAGTGTAGAGTATTATTTTATGAACGAGACCCACATTTTATATCAACTTTTGATTGACCTGCTGACGATTCTCGCTGCTGGTTTTATCGCCGGCATCGTTTGCCGCCGCTTGAAAATGCCGATGGTTGTCGGATACCTGCTCATCGGTGCCGTCATTGGCAACGGTGTACTCGGACTGCTGCAAACTTCCGAAGATGTGGAAGCACCGAAAACAGAAGTCCAAACCGTTGCAGAAAACCCGCTGCCGCACAATCCGCACGGAATCCTGAAAGAAAAACCGAAGGAACAAACAGGAGACCCGTTTGAAGAAGAAATCAACCGGGAAACCGAAGAAGCAGAACGGAAAATCCTTGATGGTTTCGCCCACCTCGGCGCAAATCTGCTGCTGTTCGCCATCGGACTGCATTTCTCACCGTCGGAACTCGGCAAACTCTGGCGGTACTTTCTTGCCGGCGGACTGATTCAGATGCTCGGTGTGATCGTTCCGCTCACGCTGTTTGTTCACCTCATCGGCGGCGATTGGAAAATTGGCGTGGTTCTCGGTTCCGCCGTTTCATTGAGTTCAACGGTTCTCGTCTTTAAGTCCCTCGAAGATATGGGACAAGCGAATTCCAAACTTGGTGTCCGTTCCGTGGCAATTCTCCTCTTTCAGGATGTTGCCGTTGTACCGTTGATGGTTCTTATCAATCTAATGGCATCGCTGGCAACCGGTTCCGGCGAAGGAACAAGCATCCTGACAAACATTCTGAATTTAAGCGCGGAGTCCTTGTTGTTTATAGCGTTTGTCGTTATCCTGCGTTTTCTCTTTTACAAATTCGGCGTTCCGTTTTTGTTCGCCCAGCGCAGCGTAGAATTGATGGTTCTCTTCACCGGGTTTTTATGGATTGCCGTTTCGGCGGTTGCCCTGCAACTGCAACTTCCGGCAGCAATGGGAGCGTTAGCGGCAGGAGTGATTTTAAGTGAAACCCGATTGACAAGCCAAATCACTGCCATCACCGTTTCGTTGCGGGAAACGTTCTCCGCTATATTTTTCGTTTCGCTGGGGGCGTTATTCGACCCAACCATCCTGTTCGATACGCCTGCCGAAACGCTTGCCGTCCTGTTCGGCTGCATCCTCTTAAAAACCGCCGCGGCGGGACTCGCTCTCCGCGCTGTCGGAATTCCGGTGATTCAGGCGTTGGCAATGGGGTTGGGACTATCGCAACTCGGCGAATTGTCATTTGTACTCTTGTCGCAGGGTGTTTCAACGAAAATGTTCGACTACGAAACGTATCAGCGGATTCTGTTCGTTGCGCTAACGTCAATTATTTTAACACCGTTCTTTCTGAACATTGCGTTGAAGTGGGTGGTGAAGAAAGAAGTGCCGCACGAAGGACACGAAGAAGAACATACCGAAATGTTCCCGGAAGAAGCATTGAAAAAAGCCGTCGTTATCGGCTTGGGTCCCATCGGCAACCAGATTGCAACATATTTGCACAGCATCGGCTTTGATGTCGGACTGATTGATATGAATCCGGTGAATCTTCATCATTTTGCGCAGCAGGGATACCGCACCGTTTCCGGCAGCGGGCGGGACAAAGAGGTTTTGAAACTCGTCGATGTCAAACACGCTACGCTGCTGGTGGTAACAATTCCAGACGACCCGGCAACGATGGAAATCGTTAAGACAGTCAGAAAGATGAACGAAAACTGCATCATAATGACGCGGTGCCGTTTTTTGGCAAACACAATTTTGATGCAACAGGGCGGAGCGGACTTAATAACGTGCGACGAAACAGAACTTGCGTCTTCGGCAATCCGTTCGCTGCGGAAATTATTACGGAGTTAGCAGGTTAACCGATTTATCAACTCTAATGCTCATCACCAGTCCGTCTAATCCGAAAATCAAAGAG
>JAISJZ010000192.1 GCA_031261125.1 Planctomycetaceae bacterium
CCGTCGGCAACATCCGGCGTGATTTCCAAACCCCGGTTGATGGGTCCGGGAGCAATGATTAGCACGTCCTTCTTTGCTTTTGCTAACCGTTCTTTATCCATTCCGTACAAATGAGCGTACTCCCGTGTTGACGGAAACGGACGGACAACTTGCCGCTCGAATTGAATCCGAAGTAAATTGAAGACATCAACTCGGTTCAGTATTGAATCCAAGGAATAGGAGACCTCTACGCTGCCTTTCGGAAAACAGGTTTCCCACTGTTTGGACACCAGCGTCGAAGGACCGCAGAGAATTACTTTTGCGCCCAGCGTTGTGAGTCCCCAGACATTGGAACGCGCCGTTCGGCTGTGAGCAATATCGCCGACAAGGGCAACGGTTAAACCGTCGATTTTGCCGAACCGCTGCCGAATCGTTAATATGTCGAGTAATCCCTGCGTTGGATGTTCGTGCGGACCGTCGCCGGCATTCAGAACGTTGCACCGCAGGTTTTCGGCAAGCAGTTTCGGCGTACCCGGACAGGAATGACGGACAATCACGGCATCGACTTGCATCGCTTCGATGTTCTTTGCCGTATCAATAATTGTTTCCCCCTTTGCCAAACTGCTGGTCGAAGCGGAAAACTCAACGACATCGGCACCAAGCCGGCGGGCGGCAAGAGCAAAACTCGTGCGCGTCCGGGTCGAATTCTCAAAGAACAAATTGACGCAGGTCTTACCGGCTAACAGCGGAATTTTCCGGTCGCCGGCAGACAACACGGCACGGAACCGCTCGGCTTGATTCAGCAGAAGGTTCAGTTCATCGGCGGTCAACCCTTCGAGTTCAAGCAGGTGCCGCCGCCGCCAGTTTGCGGAAACTTCGCCCCAAGTTGATGCGGTACTCATAAGATTACTGATACTTAATCCAAATGTTATTGTACTGTACCTTGTTGCCGTGTCCTTGCAGGTACAAACCGCTCAATGCCGATGTTTCCTTTTTCCGACCGGGTGTTTCTTTTTCCATTTCGATACTGTCCTGAATCACAAAGCCGTTGTGCTTCACCGTGATTTTTGCCTTGGCGGTTTTCGTCCCGTCGGCATCAAACTTCGGCGGAGTGTAGTCAATGTCATACGTCTGCCATTGCAGCGGCGGATAGCACATATTCACCTTCGGCTTTGCCGACTGATAGAAACCGCCGCACTCGTTGTTTTCGCCTTCCAGCCCGAACGAATCAAGAACCTGACATTCATACGTTTCATCAATATACACGCCGCTGTTTGCCCGTCCTTGTCCTTTTGCTTCCGGCATATAAGACAGCAAAAATTCAATATGCAGTTTGTACGGCTTCTTTTCAAACGGCTTCGTAACCGCTTCCGACCACAGCGTTTTTGCTTCTTCGTTGACGTTTCCTTTGTCGAACAGTTCGCCTTTTGTGCCGTCAGCGAAAATCACGCTCGCTCCTTCCGGTGCTTTTTGACCGAGTGTCGGACTTTTGCGTTCCGTTTTTTTGAATACGGCATCTTCACCGTCAATTTTGAACGACAGCGATTTGCCCGGTTCGACATCGGCAACCGCGTTCAAAAACGGGACATCATCAACCGAGAGTTTGCGTTTTCCTTGGAAGTCGCTCATTTCTTCGAGAGCGACATCGAGTTTTCCTGCTTCGTTCAGCGTTGCTTTGCCGAGAATCCGCAGGTCGCCGCGGAACCAGCCGTCGCCCGGAAGTCCGCCGATGAATGCGGCGATACGGAATTTACCGCCGCCGTCCGCGATAACGTTGACACCGATTTCCATACCGGCTGCTTGTCCGGTGTATTCGCCTTGGATGTCAAAGTCCTTTTTGACTGCCGCATCTTTGGCAACAGCGGCAGCGGAAGTATATTCCGCCGGTGCTTGGGCAAATGCCGTTCCAACGGCGAGGAGGAAGAGAAACAAGGATGTTCCGAAAACTTTCTTTGTCATAAAAAATGAAAGGTAAAAGGGTGAAACTATCGAATCGAAATGTTGTCGATACGGAACGACAACGGTTCCTTAACGCCGAAATGAAATTCAATCCACTCAATCCTGTTCATCAACGGAACACCGGATTGCGTCCGCTGCCAATCGTCCGAACCGTTCAATGGAACAAAATACGGAAACCAGTTGCTCCGCTTCCGCTTCGCCCAAAAATCCTCCGCCGGACGGTACTCAAAATACGACGAACCTTGTCCGAGCCGAACGAAGAACATCTCTAAATCGCCCGGCTTGTCCAAGCCCTCAAACAAGGAAAACGTCAAATGATACCGGTTCGTTATGTCCCACGCCAACGATGCCGGTGCCGTTATCTGAATAACTCCTTGTTGAGCAGGCGGAACCTTTGGAACATCGCACGTCAAAAGCATTCCGCCGGTCTGCCGCGGCTCACTGGATACATCCACACCGCTGCTGCCGGAGAACAAAATCATTTTGCTGTAATCCGTCAAATCGACCGGATTGTTCAAAACGGATTGAACCAATTCGTTCTGCGTTTTTTCCCATCGGGTCATATTAAGGTGAACGGCAATACTCGTGATAACCGTGATGAGAATCAAAACGACCGGAATACTGACGGAAATCAACCGGTGTTTGCTGAACCAGCGGCGGATTTTTTGCGGTGCCGTTTCCGGTCTTGCTGTTACCGGTTCGCTGTCGAGCCATCGGCACAGGTCATCGACCAATTCCGTTGCGGTCTGATAACGTTCCTTCGGATTTTTCGCCATCGCTTTGAAACAAACCGCTTCCAAATCCAGCGGAACGTTCGGCTTAATTTCCGAAGGACGCTGCGGTGCCGCCGCCCGGACCTTATTCAGAACCTCTTGCGTTGACCTGCCGGAAAACGCCGTTTGACCGGCTAACAAATAATACAGAACCGTTCCGATACTGAAAATATCCGACAGCGGTCCGACGACGCTTTCTTCCGGCGACGCTTGTTCCGGCGACATAAACGCCGGCGTTCCGACGATCGCACCGACCATTGTCAATTCAGGACGGGATTCCGACTTGTGTTCAATCGCAACCGATATGTATTCACTGTCGTTACTGTCCAGCAAAAACGGCTTTGCCAACCCCCAGTCCATTACCAGCGTTTCACCGTGTTCGCCGAGCATAATGTTTGCCGGTTTCAGGTCCCGGTGAATCACGCCTTTGCTGTGAGCAAACGCCATTGTTTTGCTAATCGAAACCAGACGGCGTACCAAACCCATTAACTCCTGCCGCGTCGGATTGCGGTGATACGTTTTGATTGCCTCTTGAAGCGTGTGTCCCTTGATTAACTTCATCGTGTAATAAGGGAAACCGTCTTTATCCAAGTTCAGCGAATGAATCGGCACGATACCCGGATGTTCCAGTTGTGCCGTTATTTCTGCTTCGCCGATAAACCGGCGGACAATCGATTCATCTTCGGCAACTTCCGGGTGCAGTTCTTTCAGGGCAACATCCCGTTTCAGATATTGGTCGTAAGCGATGAGAATCCGTCCCATCCCGCCGCGCTGATGCGTCCGAAGAATTTTGTGGATTCCGAAGATGCCGTCATCTGCTTCGGGGACCAGCGGTGCTGTTGAACGGCTGATAGTTCCCATTACCCGTTCCGATAAGTCAAGTCCGAGATGAGACGACGAACCGCGGCGGGTGCCGGATGCCAGAGGACGGCTGCCGGACTGCGCCGGACTCGGTAACGGTGCCGCTGCAATAGTGTCATCCATATTTCCCGGCGGCGCAATTAAAAAATCCTTGTCTGCGCCGCCGTGCGTGATGTGTTCGTTGAAAACTTTTGTTTCAAGAACCTCAAACCCGCCGCGCTCGTAGAGAATTTCTTTTGGAACCAGCGGGGTCGGCAGTTCCGTCAGAAACCGCGTTACGTCGTTATTCAATGATGTCTTGTCCGCCGGCTTTTTCAGATTAGCAATCACCCTGGTTTCATCGGTATCTGCTGTGCGGAGTACCGATGATGTTTCCGGGGCAGGGCTGTCGCCATTCATCTGTACCGTCCGTCCGCAGCGCGGACAACGAACGCCGGTTTCCGAAGTGCCTTCGGATACCGTCCATTCGTTACCGCACGGACAAATCAAACGGACTGACAATGATTTACCTTTCTAACGTTTCTTGCAGTATCTTTTGTAATTCTGTTTTATCTATACCGCTTTGCGGCGAAAATTTCAGTTGAAGAATATCGTACTGCGTATGTTCGCCCGATACATTCGGCACAACGCCAAGCGACCGGATACGTTCCGGCGGAATCAAATTCTTTGCCGCATAAATTTCGACATAGACCGCATCGACCCGTTTTGTGTGAATCACCGCCCACGGCAAACGCTTCACTTTTTCCGCTTTGCCGAACTTACTGTGTTTATACACGGGAACGAGGGACCTGTTCGTCCAAACGAACCGGGCTTGCGGCGACACCTCCTTGATGGTACCAAAAATTTCGGCTAAAAGCGAGTATTCCCACAAAAGTTTATCACCGCCGTTCAATCCCCGCGGCGTAAAGTGCCATTTTTCACCGAGAATCTTCCACGGCATCAAATCCTCCGGCTTTTTCTTATCTGGTATGTACAAACACGGTGTGTCGTTCTCCCGCAGCATCGGGGAGTCAATATCTTCACTTTCTACTTCTAACTCCTCACTCTCAACGTCTTTTTTCCTCCGCGGTTCAAACGGACCCGCTGCCAACACCGGTACAAGTGCAGCGGCAGTATGGGAATTAAAAGTATCAATGGTGCGTTTGTTTTTAACTTTTAACTTTCCCTGTCTCTGTGCTAACTCCTCCGGCGTACCGGCAAAGACCAGTTGTCCGCCGTCCTGACCCGCATCGGGTCCCAAATCGACAATCCAATCGGCGTTCTTGATGACATCAAGGTTATGTTCAATCACAATCACAGTATTGCCGAGGTCAACAAGGCGGTGCAGCACATCCAGCAGTTTTTTCAGGTCGTCAAAGTGCAGCCCCGTTGTCGGTTCGTCCAGCAGATACAGCGTCCGTCCGGTGTCCGGTCGGGCGAGTTCCGTTGCCAATTTAATCCGCTGCGCTTCGCCGCCGGAAAGCGTCGGAGCGGACTGTCCGAGCGATAGATAATCCAAACCTACATCGCAGAGAGTTTTGAGAACCCGGCGGATTTCCGGGATGTTCCCGAACAGTTGCAGCGCATCGGCACAAGACATTTCGAGAACGTCAGCAATGGAATGTTCTTTATATTTCACTTCCAGCGTTTGCGGTTCGTACCGCTTGCCGCTGCACGCATCGCAGGTAATCCAAACGTCCGGCAGGAAGTGCATTTCAATTTTCAGTTGTCCCGCTCCTTCGCATTTTTCGCACCGCCCGCCCGGCACGTTGAAACTGAACCGCCGCGGAGAATAACCCCGGATTTTCGCGTCCGGCAATCGGGCGAAGTAATCCCGGATGATGTCGAACACGCCGGTATAAGTTGCCGGATTGGAAGTAGGCGTTTGTCCGAGCGGCTGCTGGTCAACCCGAATGACCTTGTTGAGGAATTCAACGCCGTCAATGCGGTCGTGCGCACCGGGAACGGTCTGCGCCCGGTGCAACTGCCGGGCTAACGTTTTGTAGAGAATATCGTTGATGAGCGAACTTTTGCCGCTGCCGCTGACACCGGACACAACACTAAACGCCCCCAAAGGAAACGGTACATCAATTCCTTTGAGGTTGTGCTGCCTTGCTCCGCGGACAACGAGCCAATTCAGCGGAGTATCTTCATCGCAAACTGTTTTTTTACGAACCACTAAACGGAGGATAAGTCAATGACCGATTATCCGTCAAATCGGATACTTTTCGGCATTGTACCGCGTTTCCGGTTTTAATGCAAGAATACTGCCGAATTCGGTTTCATCTTTCGGGAGTTTCTAAAAACTCCTCAACAAAAAAGTTTTTAGAAATATCTTCCCGTTTTGTCCGGCGGGGGTTGCTCTTTCACAAAAAATGTTTTACAATGCGTCCCGTGTAGTTTGTTTACTTCCTCTTTTTCCCGCTTTGGAGTCCGTAATATGAAACAGAATCTTCCGTCCCGCCGTTCATTCTTAAAAACCAGTGCCGCTGTTGCGGCTGCCGTATCGGCAGCACATTTGTCGGCTCCAAAAGTTCACGCCGCCGAAAATAACGTTCTAAAAGTCGGTCTTATCGGTGCCGGCGGACGCGGTCGCGGTGCCGCTGTCGATACACTCTCTGCCGACCCGAACACGGAACTCGTAGCCCTGTGCGATGCCTTCCCGGAACGGGCAAACGATGCCGCCAAAGCACTGCAAAGCAACGAAGCGTTAAAATCCCGGATTAAACTGACACCGGAAACCACGCTCCACGGCATTGACGCTTACAAAAAAGTCATTGATGCCAGTGATGTCGTTTGCCTTTGTGAAGCCCCGCATTTCCGGCACCTGTCGCTGCGGTACGCTGTCGAACAAGGGAAACACGTCTTCTGCGAAAAGCCGGTTGCCGTTGACGGGGCAACGACCAAACACGTTTTGGAATCCGTGCGGATTGCCCAAGAGAAAAAACTCAACATCGTTTCCGGTTTGTGCTGGCGGTACGATTTGAACGTGCAAGATATGATGAAACGGGTTCTCGACGGAGCAGTCGGCGACATCCTGTCCGTCCGGGAAACGTATCTGACCGGTATTCTTTGGACGCGTCCGAAACAGGAAGGCGACACCGAGTATATGTATCAGGTCCGCAACTGGTACAACTTCGCTTGGCTTTCCGGTGATTTCAACACGGAACAGCACATTCACTCGCTGGACAAAGCGATGTGGGCTTACGGAGACAACCCGCCGAAGTACGCTTACGGTATCGGTGCCAGAATGGCGCGTACCGACCAGCCCGCTTACGGCGATATTTACGACGGAATGGCGGTCGTCTATGAATACGAAGACGGTCGGACGATTTACTCATTCTCCCGGCAGCAGAACGGCTGTTTTAACGAAACGGACGACCATATTCTCGGCACAAAAGGTAAGGCGGTGATTTTGAGCGGTAAAATCACCGGTGCGACGGAATACACACAGAAGAAAGTGCCGAGTAATATGTACCGTTTGGAACACGAGCAGTTGTACAGTGCTATCCGCAGCGGCGGAACGAAGTATATCAACAACGGCGAATATATGGCGAAGAGTACGTTCCTTGCAATTTTCGGTCGGCTCGCCTGTTATACCGGCAAGCGGCTGACGTGGGACGAAGCATTGAATCTGGAAACGCCGACGAAGCCGAGCGGCTACACTGCTGACGCAACGCCGCCGACGTTGCCTGACGATAAGGGGCGGTACAAAGTTGAAGTTCCCGGTAAGGGCTGGGGCTATCACCAAGTTGTCCGGTAAATTCCCTCTTGTTTAGCCGGTTTCCGAAAGAAACCGGCTTTGTCCGCTTGCCGTTCTTGAAAATTTTTGGGCTTTTTTTCAAAAAACGGAAATTTTTCCCTTGACTTTATCATTCCGGCGGTGTAGAATAGGAACACAATGAAAGTTGAGATTTCTTTTCTGTTCGGTTCAAATGTTAAACTGGGGGGGGGGGGCGAAATGCGCAACGTCAAAAAAGC
>JAISJZ010000191.1 GCA_031261125.1 Planctomycetaceae bacterium
CGCTGCCCGAAAAAAATCCCGGTTGTCGGCAATGATACGGAAAATCAAGGGCAAAGAAGTGCCGGCGGTAAAAAGTTTACAGACCGCCAACCGTCCCGCCGCAAGCGGCGGGTAGTGTTCTTATTCCAAAAAACATTTCAGCGGGCGGCTGCGGACGGGATGTTGCAATTTCTCCACTGCTCTTGTTTCGATTTGCCGAATACGTTCCCGTGTTACCGAGAACATTTTGCCGACTTCTTCTAACGTATAGACCGAACCGTCGGCAAGACCGTACCGCAGTTTAAGCACTTCCCGTTCTCTGACACTCAGCGATTGCATTGCGGAATCCAACTGTTCCCGCAGCGCATTTTCTATCAGCAGAACATCCGGCGTTTTTTGCCGGCGGTCTTCCAGTAAGTCGCCGTATGAATTGGTTTCCTGTTCTCCGGCGCGCCGGTCAAGCGACAGCGGTTTTCTGTCCGCTTTGAGAATCCGGGACAGTTTGCGGCTCGTTATGTTGCAATCCGATGCCGTCTCTTCCAGCGTCGGCGGCGTTCCGTTTTCGTTTTGATTGCTGCGGATAGAAATAGAACGCCGAACCCGCCCCAGCGTTTCCTGTATATGAATCGGAACGCGTACCGTCCGGCTGTTGTCGGCAATCGCTCTGATAATCGACTGCCGTATCCACCACGTTGCATACGTCGAAAACTTGAATCCGCGGCGTTTCTCGAATCGGTCAACAGCGCGGAGCAGTCCCGTATTGCCTTCCTGAATTAAATCAAGAAAACTCAATCCGCGGTTACGGAAATGTTTCGCTATCGAAACAACGAGCCGTAAATTAGCGGTAGAAAACGCACTTTTTTCTTCGCAGTGTATCTTTCGGTCCTGTTCGTATTGTTCCAAATACCGGCACAGCGACCGCGGTGTCTCCTTGATAGTGTGAATGATGCGCCGAATCATCCGGTAGTTTGGTATTCTTTTTCCGAATTGTACTGCCAATTCTCCGCCGTACCGCTGTAATCGGACAACCATTTGTCCCCAAACGGTTTTGCGGAGTTGGAGTTCTTGTATTAGTTGAGCGGCGTGCGTCCGGCGGCGGCGGAGAACACTCCGCAAATACTTTTTCGTGTCCGGCGGCGTTTTTTTAGAAAGAATGACCCGAAAATCCGCTTGATTGTGTTTTCTGATTTTTTTCAGCGTTCCGATATGCACCGCAAACAACCGCCGCAGACGTTCCTTCTCCGGTATATTGGAAACGGAAATATCACAAATGCGGTCTAACCGCTGCCGCCCGTTTAATACTTCTTCAATAACTTGAATCACCCTTCCGATAATGTAATCCGACGAAAAAGCGGTACGGAAAAATTTTCGGCGCGTTTTTTGAATTCTTGTCGTTGCCTCCCGTTCCTGCCGTACCGACAGCATCGGCGAACTGCCCATCTGTACCAGATAGATTTGTACCGGGTCGTCCGCAGCAGCGTGGGACGGCGGTAATTCAAATGCCCCCAATTTATTGTACGGGAGCAACGGCAGCGGATAAGAGGAATTAAATTGAATCATTGGAACACCTTGACAACAGTTTCACGGCACCGGATAGCCCGAAATGCCAATGATACTTTAATAAACAGCATAAACCGTGCCAAAATGATACAATCGCAAATAAATTATAACTTATTTTAGTACAACGAGTTACGTTGAAATTTCAAAAAACCGCCACAGTCGAATTTGCAAAAAAGTGTATTATTTTGCACACTTGAAAAATTTAGGGTGTTGCATTGTTGTAAAATGATACACCGCCGTTTTTTGTCAAAGATTCAAAAAAAACGGCGGGACAAGTCCCGCCGCTAATATCTGCTGTGTCGATACAGAAGAAAATCATTTATTGTTTATCCAGAACCCGTTTGGCGGCTTCTTTCACCGATTGAACGCTGCTCTTCGCAATCACTTTTTCCATTGCCGCCTTAATCGCAGGGTCTTTGCCTTGCAGTTTCTCGGCAAGTTTCACCACCGTTTCCGCTGCCTTGTCCTTGAACTTGTCGTTGTCCAGATACTTCACTGCCTCGGCAAGCGTTTTGAGCGACGGATAACGCCAATATACGTCAATGACGTTGACTTTGATACTGTCCTGTTTCGCCAGCGTAAAGACCTCGTTGCACATCTGAATCCGGCGTTCCTCCGACATATTAAACTGCCGGGCAAGCCGCAGGTAACCGCCCAAACCGCGGTTGATGTACTTGTTGTCCGTTGACTCCTTCGCCAACTTCAACGCCGCCTTCGCAATCAAATCAAGGTCTTGCGGTGAACGCCACGAACCAATGTTCTGCGTTGCTTTGTCTTTCAGCGCGGCATTATTTCCCCAAGCGTACTGTTCGGTGATTTCCATCGCCTTCGCACCGCCGATTTCCCGCAACAAGTCAAGCAGGTTGCCCTTCACTTCATCAGAACTTGATGCGATTTGCTTCGCTACTTCGGCAGACGCTTCGTTCTGCGGCATCCGGGTACAAGCGGATTTCAAAATTTCGACAATGCTGTCCGCTTCCTCATCGGAGTCGGCTTTGTCCAGCACCTTCAACAACATCGGCAAATCGCCGAGCGTTGCCGTTTGTCCCATCGCATCAAGAGCGGCTTTGCGGACACCGGCATCGGCATTGCCCAATTCCTTTTGCAGTGCGCCGGTCTTTATCCGCCGTTCGCTTATCAGATTGATAGCCGTAATTTTCGTTGCGGCATCGCTGCTGGATAGCAATTTGACAATCGCATCGTCAATTTCTTTGCCGGACAAATTTTCCAATGTATTCTTTGCGGCGGCAGCAACTTTTTCCGAACCCTTCACCGCGGTAAGCAGCACCGGCAGCGAAGACGGTCCGCCGACATACCGCAATGAATCAACTGCCGCAACTTGTACCTTATCGTCCCCGCTCTTTGTCAACGTTTCAATCACCGGCAGCGAAACGGCAATGGAATCCTTATCTGTCCGTCCGCCGATGGCACGAACCAGCAGCGATTTGCGGAACGGGTCAACTTGTTTGTCCAGTTGGGCAATCAACGCTTTTGTAACGTCGGCACCGCCGGAAAGTTCCCGCGCCGCTTTCAAACCGACGGCATAGTATTTCGGCGATTCCGAATTCAACTGTTTCACAAGCAAATCAATACCGGCATTGCCGCGGATGAGGATACCCCAAAACACGGCGGCTTCCTTCTTGTAATTTTCAATATCCGCTGCGGCTAACGCATCGTAAATTTTAATTGCCGTTTCCTTGTTTCCTTTGGCGGCGTATTCTTCGGCAAGGAGGAAACCGGAGTCCGCTAATACCGGGTCGATGCTCTTCTGCGTGAAGAATTCGATGGCTTCGTCACCGGCGGTCTTCGCGTAAGCATAACCGGCGGCTTTGCGGACATCTTTGTTCTCGTTTTTCAGGAAATTCTTTGCTGCTGCCGCCGATTTCGGATTGGCGCGAACGCCAAGCGTGGTCAGGATACCGGCTAATGTTTCCGGCTTCACGCCTGCCGCCGCCTTGGCGAGGGCTTCATCGACTTCGTCTCCCGGAATGGTTTCGAGAGCATACCGGGCGTAAAATCCTTCAATCGGACTGTCGAGTTTCGGAATTAACACGGGAACGGCGGCTTTCGTACCGTGCGTGCCGAGCCGTTTGGCAGCAAGCATTTTCAGGTACAAAATACCTTCATCGGTTTCGGGACGCTGCCAAATTTGCAACATCTTGCCTTCGTCGGTTGTTGCAAGCAGTTCCTTGGCAATCGGTCCCCGGTTACCGAGCAGGTCGTCCTTCGGAACAACGTGCCAGTCGGGGTCCTGCGCCGACAGCGGCAGGGCTGACAGAACAATCAGAGTTATGAAAAAATGTTTAAGCATAAGGATTATAGTTGTTAATGGTGTGAATGGGAAAAGAAACGGTTAAACTCTCCACGGCGAACGCATTGCCCGCGTCCGAAGCCGGTTCGCAACGTCCAACTCGCCCTTACTCGTCCGCTGACCGCTTTCGTATTTCTTCGCCTCCGTGAACTCTTCCTTCACAGGGTCGAACTTAACGTACTGGTCGGTATCCCAAGCAATCTTCGCACAATGCGAAGCGATGTGTGAACGGGCGGCGACATCGGCGTTTGCCGCCGGTTTTTTCCGCGTTTTGATGCAGTCGAGGAACTCCCTGATATGATTGTCCGGCGATGTTCCCGGCATACCGAAGAATTTCAATTCCGAACGCAGCGATTCAGGATAAATTTCCATACGCCCGGAGTCACCGGTTTCAACCCAGCCCTCTTCGCCGACATACCGGGCAGAACACGTTCCGAGTCCGAGCCAGCCGTCATTCCGCATCACGATTTTCACGCCGTTCGCGTAAAAACCTTCAACGCGGGCGGTCTTATTACCCTTTTCGTCATAGGTCGGGAAGTATTCGACCGGCACCGTATCGTCCGCCTGCGCCGCCCATTGACAAAGGTCAACGGTATGCGTTCCCCATTCCAGAATACCGCCGCCGTGGAAATCGTAGTGTCCCCGCCAGCCGCCGTTGACGTACTCCATATTGAACGGCCGCCAAGGGCACGGACCGAGCCAAAGTTCCCAATCAATTTCGTCTTTCGATGGTTCCGGCTGAGCGGGCAGCCAATCGTGGGTTACCCCCGGACTTAACGTATTGGCGTGAACTTCTTTGAGTTTGCCGAGTTTGCCTTCGTGAACGAGTTTTGCCGCCAACTGGAAGTTGCCGATATTCCGCCGCTGTGTACCGGCTTGGAACACTCTGCTGTACCGGTTCACGGCATCGGCAACCGCCCGGCTCTCCTGAATGGTGAGAGACAGCGGTTTTTCGCAGTAAATATCTTTACCGTATTTGGCGGCAACGATAGAAGCCATCGTGTGCCAGCGGTCGCCGGTCGCAATCAGCACGCCGTCCATCTGCGGGTTCGATTCGTAGAACTCGAACATATCGCGGTACATCGTGCAGTCATTGCTGCCGTAAAGTTTATCAACCTGCGCCTTGACAGCTTCGCGGCGGTCTTTGCGGATGTCGCAAATGGACAGGAACCGGACATCAGGATTGGTCAGCAGAACGCTTAAATCGTGTCCGCCGCGGCTTCGGATGCCCAACCCGCCCATTATGATTTGCTCGCTCGGAGGCACCGCTCCGTCTTTACCGAGAATCTTGCCCGGTATGTAGAACGGCGACATTGCCGCTATAACTGCCGACGCTTTCAAAAACTGCCGGCGATGTTTGTTGACCGCTGTATTGGTTCCCATCTTATCTGGTTCTCCTGAAACGAGGAACATAAAAATATGACAATTCAACAGGGACACAGTATAACACTCCGCTGTGGTGCATTACAATACCCCCCGAAAAAAATCTTAATGCGGCGGTAAACCAGAACCGCCGCCGATAACAAGGATGTCAACATTGCCGGGATATTTCACTTTAACTTCCAGCACGGAAGACATTTCCACCGCAGTAATAGCATCAATCGTTGCAGGGACGACAAGCGAGCGCGTCCGGTGTTGCCCATAAACGGGTGCCGGCGGATATTCTGAAACAACGTGTAATAGGTACTCCACATTATACCGAACATCTTCCGGCTCCGCGGCGAAATCAAGCCGTAAAGCGGTGCCGCATTGGTGTAATAGATTTCACAGCGTTCAAACTGCCGGGTTATCAGTTTCAAAAATTTTTCCTCGAAGTCCTCCATCCGGCGAAGCGTTTCACGGAATCCGTATTGG
>JAISJZ010000195.1 GCA_031261125.1 Planctomycetaceae bacterium
GGAACGTCGGCTCGTATTAAAGGGGAGACAGCCCAAATTGCCGGTAAAGGCGACGAATCCCGCCGCTACTTTGCGGCAGCACAGAAGCAGACCGCAGACGCATTGCAGATGCTCGATAAACTGCTCGAAGGATTCGGCACGGCGCACGATTATGTCGTTTCCAGAAACAGTATCTATGAACGTCTTTTACCGGCATCCCTCATTTTGGCAGGACAGTTGACTTCCGACCAAAACAAGTGGGACAAAGCAGCGCGGTACTTTGAAGTAGCGATTCCGTTTAACCGAGTGCGGGAACGCGCCGTCGTGTCTGCCGCCGAAGCGTATCAGCGGTGCAATCAGCCGGAAAAAGCCGTTGCTCTTCTCGGTGCAGCAGCCCAAGACCGGAACAATTTGCTGATGGTCTATGCTTACACCCAAACGCTGTTCCGCTATCAGATGAGCAGGAACGACGGAGAAACGCGGGCGTTAGACCAAGTGGAATCGAATTTGAACTATCTGAACGAGCACCGTGCTGAGTTGCCGGCATCATTGCCGGCGTGGGCGGTTGACATTCAACTCGTTCGTTTCAAACTGGCGAAAGCCAGTGTAACGAACGTCCCGGAGAAGATTCTGCAAGCCCAAATAACGGCAACGAAAGAATTCAGGGATTTGGAAAACAAAGAGTTTCCGCCGCCGAAAAATGCCCAAACATCGGAAAGGAAGGTTTATTCCGACGACCTCGGTTTTTTGACAGAGTTAGCCGGTGTTTACAGTTCGTTGGCGGCGTTGTCCGACTTCGACCGGATTCTTGCCCGGATGCGGGAATTGCCCGGCGGAGAAAATGCGTATTTCCGGCAGCGTCTCAACGATGCGCTCGGACGCAACGATAAAGAAGGAGCGACGCACGTCATCGAAGAGGCAATCAAGAGCAATGCGTTGTCGTCGGAGCAAAAACAGCAGTTCCTGACGATTATGCAGAACTTGAAAAATGAGCAGCCGACCTCGTTGGACAACGTTTATGCAACACTCAAAGAAAACTACGATAAGAATCCCGACGCATTGAAACCGCAGGCGTTTTTCCTGATGGCGAATATGGCGGTTGACCGCAACGATTTGAATTATGCCAAAATTCTTCAAGGGCGGCTTGAAAAAATCGAAGGCGCGCCGGAACACGGAACGTGGTGGCGGTACATTGAATCGCGAATTCTGCTGAGTGAACAGGTGCCGCAGTACGACAGATGCCGGCAATTGCAAGAAGAAATTATTAAACTTCGTCCCGATTGGGATATGGCGTATGCGTTGCGGGCATCTATCGAAGAAAAATTCTTTATGGCGAATCCCGACAACGAGGATGCGAAGGCAAAAATCATTGAATCGCTGCAAGCGGCAATCCGATGCGGCAACAAACAACCGGCGATTTGGAACCGGCTGCTATCGTTGTACGAAGCGGACAACCGAACGGAAGAGGCGAAAAAACTCCGCACCAGTGCGATGGTGCGTGCTATTGCCCTTGACGATTCCAGTTCGGGACAGTTTCCGCAGCCGTATCAACGGATGTATGCACAGGTTTTCAAACACATTCAGGACAACGACCCGCAGAACGCTGACACGACCGCCAAACAGTGTATTGCTTTGGCAGAAGGGCGGCGGGAAGACCCGAATTTGATTTTTGCGCTGAACCTTGCTCTCGGCAAAATGTTCTTCGATGCTGAAATACTTGAACCGGCAAAATGGCATTTGAGTTATGTCGCCAAACGGGGGTCGTCTTACGTTTTCCCGCTAGCGGTGTGTATTGCCAAAAACAAGCAAGTGGACGAGGGATTTAACCTCCTGCTGGACGAAATGGACCGCACACCGTCGTCGCAGCCGATTCTTTTGCCGTCGGTACTGGTTTTGCTGGCACAGGTTCGTCCGTCCGAAGCGGTGTTTAACCGGATTGACAAGTTGATGCTGCGGATTGAAAATGGCGAACGGCAAACGTTGCGGGGTAATATCGAAGAACCGGAAAAAGACGGCGTGTTTGTTCCGCTGGGAATAAAACGGCTGCGTTCACTGGTGATTCGGTTCCCTGATGACGGACAAGTACCGCCTGCCGACGGTTTTGAAATTTTCCCGCCCGACGAGGAAGATACGAAACCTGTACCTGCCGCCGGTACTGGTCAGACACCCGAACCGGAAGTAAAATGAAGGGCTGACAGTCCAAAGTTGACAATTCAAATAAGGAGGACACGACGATGAAACACATTATTACCATAGTCCTGTTGTTTGCTGCGGCTGCCGTAAGTCCGCTTACGGCACAAGAGGTGCCGTCCGCCGACGACGGTCAGAACACCGTCAAAATTGACCCGATTGCGGACCCGGTTGCCGACGCAAAAATTCAGCCGATTAAAGGCGGTTTTTACGTTGAGTGGCCTGCTTTGGCGACCGTCGGCGGTGTCAAACTGCCTCCGAGTGCAAAAGGAAAGTTTGAGGTGATGTTCGACATCAAACCGGACGCGGTTAATACAAAGCCGTCACAGGCGGATGACCCTGTGATTCTGCTGCCGTTAGCCGACTATTGGATTGTCCGGGGCAAACCGGAACACGCCATAAAATTGTACCGGAAAGGTTTGGAAAAAGACCCGGACAATTTTATGTTCCAGAACAACTTGGCGATGCTCGTTTCCCGTGTGGAAGGCGATAACAAACAGGCACTCGACATCGTCAACAAGGCGTTGACCGACCGGCACGATAATATAACACTGCTGGACAGCAAGGGTTTGATTCTGATAAACGACGGACGCGCCGATGAAGCGGTACCGGTATTAGAACGTGCCGTCGAATTGTCCTGTCAGCATCCGATTTACTGTCTGCATTTGTCCAAAGCGTTAGATATGGCAGGACGGGAAGACCAGTCAAAAAACTGGTTTGATAAAATGCGTCCGCTGCTTGAAGCAATGCCGGGTAAACTCGTCAAAGAAAACAAAGATATGTTCGACGAACTGCGTATCAAATTCGCTAATTAGAATTTTTATGAAACTTACTCAACTTTTTACCGGTGTCGTTGTTGTTGCCGCAGTTATTCTCGCCGTGTCCTACTATTGCGGGGCGCAGACGGGGCGGTGGGGTGCGTTCACCGGTTTGGAGGACTGCCAACAGTCGTTGAGGTCTGTACCGATGCAAATCGGCGATTGGCTTGCCGAGAAGGAATACGAACTCGAAAAATCGGCGGTTGCAGAACTGCAAATTCAGAACGGTTATATTAACCGGACGTATAAAAACACCAAAACGCAAGCGGTCGTCTATATCACCATCATCGTCGGTCCCACCGGTCGGGTTACCGTTCATACGCCGGAGATTTGTTTCGGCGGACGGGATTATGAACGGGAAGGCGACCGGAAAAATGTTTCGGTTCCCGTTGCAGCCGCGGCAGGAGCGGAACCGGCGAATGATAATTTCTGGATGGTCAGTTTTACGAACAAGGCAATCGGCGGATTGGAGTCCGGGAAAATCACGTTCTATTATGCGATTGGATTAGGAAAAGAATGGGTTGCCGTGGAAAATCCCCGTTATATGTTCCGTAAAAACCGGTATGCGTACAAACTGCAAGCCGAAGCAAGCGTCAGCGGCGATGCTGATAGCGTGAAGGACTTCTTGCAGGACTGTCTGCCGGTTATTCATCAGCATTTGAAAGAGTGTCGTTGATGAGTAAGACATTTCAGCAGGCGTTGCAGGACGGTTTGTTTCCTGTCGGAACAGAAATTGTTGCTCCGCGGGGGGTGCAGTGTCCGGCACAGTCAGCGTCTCTTAAACTTGCGAAAGAATTGCTTTCCGATGAACGCGTTAATTATGTTTCCATTACGGACAATCCCGGCGGAAACCCGATGTTGCCGCCGGATTGGTTAGCCGGTCAACTTGCCGATTATGCTCCAAACGTTATCGTTCATCTTGCGTGTAAGGACTTCAATCGTGCAGGATTGGAATCTCAACTTTGGCGGTATGCCTCCGAAGGATTTGAAAACGTTTTAGTGTTGACCGGCGATTTGCCTGCTGACGGTTTTCCGTCGCAGAGCGGCAGTGTCTTTGATTATGATTCGGTGAACCTGTTGTCAATGATGACCGCAATGAACGCCGGTCTGCCTGTCAAGAACAGACGGGGACAGCCGGAAACGCTGCCGCGGGTGAACTTTTTCGCGGGCTGTGCCGTTAACCCGTTTAAGTACAGCGAAAATGAATTTGTTCCGCAACTGGCGAAACTTCTGAAAAAAGTAAAAGCCGGGGCAAAATGGGTGATTCCGCAACTCGGATACGATATGCAGCGGTTCAAGGAAGTCAAACTCTTTCTTGAACAACAGGGATTCAATGTTCCGTTCATCGGCAACGCTTTTGTATTAACAAAAGGAATCGCTAAATTGATTAAGAGCGGCAAATTGGCGGGCTGTGTTGTTTCAGATTCTCTGCTTGCAGACATTGAAAAATACGCAACCGGTGCGGACAAGGGCAAGGTTTTCTTCAAGGAATTGGCGGCAAAGCAGATCGCAGTTTTCAGAGGACTCGGTTTTGCCGGCACACACATCGGCGGCATTGAAAAACCGGAAACGTTCTTTGAAATCATTGACTTATCGAAAACGTTTGAAAACGATTGGCAAACGCTTTACGAAGAGATTCAATATCGGCAACAGCCCGCAGCGTCAGCAAGGAAAAAAAAGCACGTTTCGTTATTTTACCGTTTTTCCCGTTTGGTTCACGCTGCGGCGTTTCACCGCGGACACGGTTTGTATCCGCTTATTAAAAGGTCTTACCGTTTTTTGGAAAGCGGGAAATACCGTTTCCTGCCCTCTGTCTTGCACGGTATCGAGTATCATTCAAAGAACGTATTGTACAACTGTACCGATTGCGGCGACTGCGGTTTGCCGGACACGGCATATCTTTGCCCGATGAACCGCTGCTCGAAGAACCAGCGCAACGGTCCGTGCGGAGGGTCGAACAACGGCAGATGCGAGGCGGACGACAAACCGTGTATCTGGACGCTTGCTTACGACCGGTTGAAATGTTTCAACGAATGGAGAGAGTTTGAAGACAAACCGCCGATTGTTTACAACGCAGCGTTGAAAGGTACGAGTGCGTGGGCAAATTTGTATTTGGACAGAGACCATTCGGCGGCGGATAACGGTTAGTTGCCGTTGAGAAACCGTTCACGGTCGGTACATAAAAATTTGTCGGGGGGTAGACAGGTTTCCAGGCGTGTTTCCATTGTTCGGAGTAGAGAGCGGCACAAAGCACCGTCATCTTCTCCGCCTGCCGCAACCGCCAACACGCCCCTGTCTGCTTCAACCGCCGACATTCTTGTCAAATGAACTTTCCGCGGCGGCAAACGCAATAAGACGGCGTGCGCCGCAGGTATAGTTATTGTCGAGACCAAACAACACTTCGACGGGAAACGAGTAGTTTCGGCAAAAGTTGCAACGGCGATGACAACTGGAAATCGTGATGTGGTTGTTGCTCGTCGTTATCGCCGGAGGTATCGAGGTCGGTGAGCGGGCGATTAAGATTTTCAATCAGATGAGCCGTGAGACCGGTTTCGAGAATCTGATTAACTCTTAACCGTACAATCGGGGAACATTTCGGATGCAAGTTCTGCGCCGCAGTGAGGACAGACAACAATACCGTAGCGTCTATTGAAAACAATCGGTCTTCCACATTCTGGACACGTTCCCATAAAATCAGACTGCTCTTGGTTGTAAGGAGATTTCCTTCGGGATTCATCATCCCGAAGGAAAAACTCGTCCATTATGAAGAAATTGAAAGCGTCCATTGATTCTTTTTCCTTACAATAAAGTTGACTACTTAACTATCTACATTAACGTCAACACGACCACTTGTAATAACAAGGCTTACATTGCTTTCGATACTCGAAACAGCGTTATCAATACTTGAAATATCGTTTTGGATATCTGCGAAATCAACCCCCCCCCTCCTAATGAGTCATTGATACTTGAGATGTCGTCTTCGAGACTTGAGACAGCGTCTTTGATACTTGAAATATCCATCGTAAAAGAAAAATCAAATTTACTATTAAGTTCTTGTAGTTCATCGCGGATTTCTTCTAAAAGATCAGAAGTTGCCATAGACGTTTTCCTTTTCTGTTTTAATGTGGTATTAGTTGTTACTGGAACCGCTGGTGTACTTGGTTCAATATTACTCTGTTGAATGTTTACTTCCAATTGAGGTTGATCTGGTTCTTTTATAAAAAGTCCTGGTATCGTATTTGCTCGAATCCATAGACCGGTATCACCACTTGAAATCGGATTATTTTCTTTTAACGTACCTCTTTCAACAAATTGTTTTAACTGTTCCAACGAAAAGGGACCTTGCTTTCCCTTAATCGTGTTGATGTAATAGTCATTACTCATAAAAATTAAAAAAGTTGTAACCGTTCACGGGTTTTTATGGCAAAAAATGCCGTGTTTTTGATGTTTTTTACTAAGAGGTTGCGCCGCAATTTAGGTAATTTCTCTTGCAAAAACTCGGCGTAAATGTTACCGTTGGGGACCGTTTTAACAGGAAAGGAATCCAATGTCAACAAATTTGCAAAAAAATTACCAAACGGATCTGACGGATGAACAATGGGCGATTCTTCAACCGCTCATCATTTTGCCAGATGTCGGTCGTCCCAAGACGACTGACCTGCGTCAGGTGATGAACGCCATTTTTTATCAACTCAAAACCGGCTGTCAGTGGCGGTTGCTTCCACACGATTTTCCTCCCGAAGGCACCGTCCGCCGCTATTTTCACTACTTCAAACGCACCAAGCCATTCGAAAATATCAACGAAGCCCTCCGCCGCCAAGTTCGAGTTCGAGAGGGACGCAATGAAGAACCGAGTTTGGCAATCATTGATTCGCAAAGCGTCAAAGCCGCAAACACCGCGGGGGAAAGGGGCTATGATGCAGGAAAAAAAATCAACGGCATCAAACGGCATTTTTGGTTGATGTTTTGGGCTTGCTGATTTGTATTGTGGTTCACACCGCGAACATTCAGGAACGGGACGGGGCAAAGTTGGTGCTGGAAAAGATGTCGAAACAGAACTTGCCGAGGTTGAAAAAGGTATTGGCTGACGGCGGTTATAGCGGAGACAAGATGAAGGCGGAAGCAGCAAAATACG
>JAISJZ010000311.1 GCA_031261125.1 Planctomycetaceae bacterium
TACGATGCCGATTGCGAGAAGTCCCTTGATGACTTGCGTTGTATCGCGGTCAAAATTACGGGCGGAAGGAACGAACCATTTTACAACATAGGTTCGAGGTTCGAGGTTCGAGGTTCGAGGTTCGAGGTTCGCTCTTCTTCATTGTACGGTAATCGGGGTTAAATGAAAAGTATGTCAGATTTTTCAAAGAACAGGGAACAGGGCAGAAATCAAATCGTTTTCGGCTTCGGCAAGCCAGACACTCTGCAATATCAAGTCCCGTATCTCGTGGATTTGCTACGGTTAATTCCCTTTGTACAGCCGCAGTGTATCACATTCTTGTTTAACACACAAGCATCGGCAACACAGCCGCTCGGCTAAATGCCAATCTCCCGCCCTTTCCATTATGAAACAATGTCGTTACAATATCAGGGTAAAATACGAAGTCAATCTTCATTATAAATGTTTTTCACATTAAAACCGCCGGAAGCGAAACCGCAACTGCCGGACGAACAAATCGACCCGGTCTATCGCCGCTTGCGGGAACAAGTTTTTCTCGGCACCTTCATCGGTTATGCCGGATACTACCTCGTCCGCAAAAATTTCTCTCTTGCGATGCCGTCGCTTATCGAACAGGGCTATTCCAAGACCGACCTCGGTTTCGCCCTGTCCGCCGTCGCCTTATCCTACGGTATCAGCAAGTTTCTGATGGGTAATGTCTCCGACCGGAGCAATCCGCAGAAATTTCTGCCGCTGGGACTGCTGCTAGCCGCTGCCGTCTGTTTTTTCTTCGGACTTTCACCGTGGGCAACGTCGTCCATTGCGGTAATGTACTGCCTTCTGTTCGCAAACGGCTGGTTCGGTGGAATGGGCTGGGCTCCGTGCGGCAAAACGATGGTGCATTGGTTCTCCGCCAAAGAACGCGGTACCCGAATGGCAATCTGGAATGTTGCCCACAATGTCGGCGGCGGTTTAATCGGACCGCTGGCGGTTCTCGGTCTATTCTTATTTCACAACGATTGGCACAGCGTTTTTTACTTTCCCGCCGGAGTTGCAACGGTTGTTGCGGTCATTGCTTATCTTCTGCTGCGGGACACGCCGCAGTCCAGCGGACTACCGCCGATTGAAGTGTATAAAAATGATTATCCGCCGAATTACGGTGAAGCACTGGAAAAGAATTTAACTGCCCGCGAAATCTTCTTTTCTTACGTTTTCAATAACAAATTTCTATGGTTCATTGCCGTTGCCAATGCGTTTGTGTATCTTGTCCGGTACGGTGTCATTGATTGGGTGCCGACGTATCTTGTTGAAGCAAAAGGATTTACAAAAGAACAGGCAAGTTGGGCATACTTCTACTGTGAATACGCCGGTATTCCCGGAACACTGCTTTGCGGCTGGATTAGCGATAAGTTATTCCACGGTAGGCGTTCGCCGGCAACGGTACTGTTTATGTTTCTGACGGCATTGGCAATCGTTGTTTATTGGTTATTACCGGAGAAACAATTTTGGACAACGACCGTTATTTTAGCAACTATCGGTTTTCTGATTTACGGTCCCGTGATGATGATTGGACTGCACGCTTTGGAATTAGTACCGAAGAAGGCGGCGGGGACCGCAGCCGGTTTAACGGGTTTGTTCGGTTACGTCGGCGGAACGATGGCTGCGAACATTGTCATCGGTTTTGTCGTTGACCATTACGGCTGGAACGGCAGTTTTGTACTGCTTTTAATGTCGTGTGCTGCGGCGATGTTCTTTACAGCATTGACCGGACTTCACCGTACCGGTTCGTAGGTTTCAATCATTTTTCCTTGCCGCTTTCATCATATACTCGGCTAAACGCTGCGTTGCTCGATGAGCATCTTCAAGTTTGAGAAAATGCCGTGCAGTTCATCCTGACGTTGTTTCACACCGTCCGGCGGCAATTGTTGCCGCTCAATAGCGGCAACGCTATTCATAATGTCCTTTGGCTGACGCAATGGTTATCGTAACGATATTTTCTTCTACTGAATAAACAAGCCGATGTTCAGCATTGATACGGCGTGACCATTTTCCAGACAAATCGTGTTTCAATTTTTCCGGCTTGCCCGTTCCCGTATAAGGGTGTTCTTTGAGTTCATTTTCTAATTTTTCAATTTTACGCAGAACCGCCTTGCTACCGCTCTTTTCGTGTTCAGCAATATCTTCGCGTGCTTGCGGGGCGTGTTCGATAACATAACTCATCGCCTTGCCCTTGAAAAAATTGCTCGTATTTCTTTGTCAGACTCCAGCGGAATCGGAACGGATTTTCCCGATTCAATATCCCGAAACCGTTGTACGGCTTCGGCAACGTTAGCCGGATTGTCCCAATACGGGTCACCGCTCGGCGACGGATTATTCGGATTCTTTGGAAACCTTTTACGTTTCGTTTTCGCTGATTCAACAGGGGGCAAAACTCCTTCGCTAACCGGTTCGACCTCAACAAAGGCAAAGTTTTTTAGCAGTTCAAGTAAAAACGCTGTTTTCCGTTTTGGGACGGTAATTGTTAATCTAGTCATACTTTCCCCCTTGTGGCTATTTTAACACAAAAACTAAACAAGTTCAAGTGCCGTTTCCAATCTGTCAACGACTTTTTCCCAGCGGAAATTTTCGGAAATGTATGGTAGGCAACTGTCCCCGCTGCTCAAAACGTGATTTATAATTCGCAAAAAAATCAACCGGCGGAATCAATTTATGACGCTCCAAATAGTAGCAATCAAAATGTTCCCGCATCTTTATCCTCGCTTCCCGCCGTTCCATCGGGTAGCCGTCCGGCAAGACAACATA
>JAISJZ010000349.1 GCA_031261125.1 Planctomycetaceae bacterium
TGCTCTTCCGATCTGTTCTTTGCTATCGTGATAAGCAGTTCAAATGCAATCTGCCGAACCTGCGGTTCCATCGTGTTTGACGGACGGTTCAAAATTTCTTCCGCAAACCGTTTAATCGCATTAGGTTCCGCCAAGACGGAAACAATTTGCAGTCCTTCTTCCAAGGTGTCTGTCGTCAATTTTTCAACTTCAAGCCGATACCAACGCCAAATCGGCAACTCGTCAAGCAACGCCAACATCTGCTCTTCGGTGCTGCCGTCCGCCACGGGAATCCTTCCCTGTTCCGGCAATCCCAGCCGTTTCCGAAGGCAGTTCGACCACGCAAAAATGTTTTGAAACCGAATCCAAAATTCCAGCACTGTTACCGCACCGGCAAGAACATTGCGGTACTTCGGTTCCTTTGCCGCTTCTTCCGGCGTTTTACCTTCGAAAATTCCCAGCGGCAGCGAACACCAAAAATCCGCAAATGTTTGGTCGAGGTATTCCGTGATAAGCCGTTCGCCTATTTCCGGGACAGGCATCGCTTCGGCAGAAAAGCCGAAATGCGGATTGACTTTGGCAAACGTGAGCGATGTATCACGGATTTTCTGAACCGTTGCTGCTTCACCGATAAAATCGCCGAGCGTCCGTTTCAGCAGTTCTTCCGCTAACGCCCTGTCTTCCTTGACGATTTCCGGGATAATAAGCCGGGCGTTTCGGTCGGTTTCTTTTCCGAACAGCATACAGGCGGCAACCTGAATCGGTGTGTTGCCCAGTGTCCATTGAGGCGGCGGCGTTTTCAACACCGGCCGGTCGAGGATGAAGAACGCTCCTTTCGGCGGCGGTGTATTTCCGTCCGGCGGCAAATTGACCCGTGCCGGATAAAATTCAGGTGCTGATAGTAAAATTTCATACACTTTTTCAGCATCGGTCACCGGATACTCGATTGCCTGTAATTCCGTATGGTCGCCTAACGGGTCGGTCGAAAGCAGGAAACGCGTCGCTTCGGCATCAGCGGCATCTTCCGGCAGTGTATTCGGCAGTTCGGCGTAAGTCCGCAGTGCGTCGCAGCCGCCGGTTTCATCGAGAAGCCAAAACCGGACGGCGGCAATGTTCCGCCATATCTGCGACCATTGCGGAGCATATTTCGACAGGGATTCCAATTTGGCAAGTCCTGATTTCCACCGCATCAGGGCGATGGACTCTACGGCATCCTCAAATTCTTCTTTGCCCGGAAAATCGTCAGGACAGCCGTACTCAAAAAGCATATCCCGCAGGAGAATCGGCACGCCGTCGAGGGACGAAGCCCGCAGCAGCAGCGAGTTTGCCGGTTCCTGAACCGCCGGAATTCGTTTAAGTTGATGTCCCAGTGCCATCGCCGGAAGAATGAATCCCTGCATCAGAAGATTAACCCCGATTTGCAGAGCCGCGTTGATAAGCGCACTGTGCGCCGTTCCTTCTTTTGCCCGCTCAAAGGCATCGACCAGAACATTCAGCGATTGCTGCGGCTGTCCGCCCACGGTCAACGCCAAGGCGTATTCTGCTGCCGCTACCGGATTTTCCGGTTCGCTTTTCAGAAAACTTTCGGCAAACGGCAGAGCATCGTCCCAACGGTTTTCGGTACGATAAACAGAGAGTTTTGCCGCTTTCAGACAAGCGCAGTTTTCGTGTTCTTTTTCAAGTGATTCGATAAGAGACAGACACGCTCCGCCTTGGTTGGAGGACAGCAGGCGTTCGATTTGTTCAATTTCTTTGACTAAATCAGGGCAGCAGAATCGGATTTTCTTCTCCCGTCCTCCCGGACAGAGCGAATAGGGGTCTAACGGCATTGCGGATGAATGGGTTTGGTGCGTTGTCGAAAACGTGCATTGTACCATAACATTATTTTCAAACAAGAGCGACCCGGTATTGCAATTCTTATGTACCCCCTTTCCGGTTTATGGTTTTGCGTTAAAATTGGCGGTTTGTCTTGCAGGACAGTTTCGGCGAGAACGTGGCTCAGTTGGTAGAGCAACGGACTTTTAATCCGTAGGTCGTGGGTCCGAGTCCCACCGTTCTCAATGCGCGTGGTCGGAAAACGGATTGAGTACCGTTTCCGGCGTGCGAACTCGCGCAACGCGTCCGGCAGCGTCTCCTCTGTGTTGCGCAGACCTTTTCTCAAAAAAACACAAACAGGAACGCGTTTGCCGCGTCTGCGGCAGCGATATGCGGATAAAATACTAACTCTTTTCTTTTGATACCGGCATCATTTCTTCCCCGCAAGAAATTTTTCAATTTTATCGAGGCGTTTCACAACCAAATCCAGCCGCCCCAGAATCACGTCAAACGGGCTTTGAGTCCGCAGCGAACGGGAACGGACAAGAGCAGAAACGGATTTAGCGTTTTCCGATGACGCGTCGCGTTCAAGGATTTCCTTCTCCATTTTCGTAAGGCGTATCAATAACTGCAATTCCCGATTACCATCGTCGTCCGGCGGCATCTTATCTTTCACCGCTTGAAACCGCTTCATCCCTTTGGCGGTTTGCTCATCATAATAAGCATTTCGCTGGGTATCATTCATATTTTTCGTTGCCTTCGCATCTCTTCTATGGGCGGCTTTCACGGATTCGGCAAACGTTTGAGGTTTTGTCTTTACCATTGGATTAAAAAGGTTGATGGTGATACAAGTTTCGGAACGGAAATTCCTTGTTCGGCGTGAATCCGTTGCATCAAACGAATCATCGCAAGCGTATTCTCCGCATCGTCGAGCGGTGAATCAACAAGTTTTCCGATTGCCGATGAGTTAAAACAGATTTTAATCATTGAATAATCCCGTGAATTGTTGATAGTATATCATACCATATACAATTCGTCAATTCGTCCGTTTTCTTCGCATCTTCGGGAAAGACGGAATGAAATAACTGAAGGCAGGTTCTAAAAACTCGCAATTCCCTTGAGCCGAAGTGGTTTCCCTCTCAAGTTGGTCAAATTTTTATTTTTTGTATCATCCGTAACGGTTTTTTGTTACCGTCAAGGCGGGCAATTCTGCCTGTCTCTTAACTTTTTCCCGCCAAACTCACCTAGTACCGTTTCAGGTTCAAAATTATGATAGGAAACAACAGAGCGTAATCAAAGTTTTGCTTTTGTTTTTGCCTTTTATTCATAGTTTTACGCTTGAAACGGAACTAGCATATCTTCTTCATCACCATCAACGTATCCATTGTTGTTGTGGTCAGTGGGAAAAATACTTGTACAGATATTTCCGAAATTCCCATTATAAACAATACCGCACATTAACGCGGATAAATTTTCTTTTTCATATACCGTAGCCACTTAGAAACTGGTATTTCCTAATTTTATCGGAAGGGTTATACTATGTCAATGGAGGCAGTGATGGATAACTACGAATTACCTGACAACGAGATTACCGCATTAAATCGGCTTCACAAGACACTCAAGGTCAAACGAGAATCCGATAAGGTGAAAGCGGTCTATCTGCTTGGCTCTGGTCATCAGGTAAAGTTAACCGCAGAAGTCCTCGACCTCGATGAACAAACCGTCCGTCAATACTTTCTCGACTA
>JAISJZ010000048.1 GCA_031261125.1 Planctomycetaceae bacterium
AAGGTCTGCGTTACACAAATCCCGGAAAAAGGGAAGGCAAACAAGGCAGTACAGGAACAACTGGCAAAATCACTCGGATTGAAAAAATCGCAAGTCGAATTGGTAAGCGGAGAAACATCGCATCTGAAAAAGTTCCTGTTACGGAACGTTGCCGTACAGGAAATTCAAATGAAAATCGAACAACTTGACAAACCCTGCAGCGCAAAGGGGAAGTGCATTTAGTTCCTCGACGAACGCCGGACACGTTGAACGGAGGCACGGACGGCAGTAACACCTGCCATCCCCCCAAGCCGTATGATATCAATGGTCTCTTTTTTACACAAAGGACAAAGAGACATAAAAACATTACCAAAAAATATGGGTTGCAGAGGTTGCCGAATGTATTATCCGCCGCGGAGGAACCGATTGCTCCCTTATTTTTCGTTTAATGTCGGAATTTCATCCGCAGGGTCATCCGGCTTATCAGCGGGATTCACAGAATCCCGTTTAGGAGATTCTTCCGGTTTCGCAATCGGGGTCGGAACAACGGTCTCAACTTTGCGGTCTTCCACTTTAATCACCGTTTCCTTCTCAATCGGAATCCGGTTCACGACCGTTTTCTTCCGTTCGATGTTGTAAGTGTATGGAACCCACTTTTCCGTCGTAACGGGTTTCCGTACCATCCGTTTCACCGGCACGACCCTGGCGACTTTCACTTCATACGGCTCAACCCGCTCTTCCATAACGGTCTTGTACCGGGTAGTCGGCACCTCTTCGACCCGCTCTTCCTGCACTACCTTTTGCACCGTTACCGGTGTTTTCTGTTCGACCCGTTCGACAACCTGCTTGTACGTCGTTACCGGAATCTTGCGGACAACCTCTTCCTGTACCGTCCGCGGAACCTGTACTTCTTCAACACGGGAAACCTGTTCGTCCCGGTACGTTGTCCGGCTTACCGGCGTTTGTTCCAGCCGTGTTTCAGGAATGTACGTCGTTACCGGCACCGTTTGCGTTACCAGGTTCGTTTGATATACCTTGTTCACCTGATATTGCGGCGGACCTTGTAACTGCGTCCAGTAAAAACCGGGGATACGCCACTTCGATTCGCCCGTAACCGGGTCAACATAATTTGCCCGCTGCCAGACCAGCCGGTCATACGTCCTGCCGGGTTGTTCGGCAACTGTGTTGACATAATTGCCTCTGTCAACGGTCTGTTCCACATAATTCGTTACCGGTCGGTTCACCGTGTAAGTCCGTTCCTGCATTACCGTTTCCGTTACCGGCACGCGGCGGGTTTCGACCACTTCCCGCTGCTGTGTTTCCATTACTTGCTTGGAAACAAGATACCGCTCTTCCCGCTCCGATGTTTCCGGTACAAGCCGGGTAACATTATACGATGTATCCCGTATTTCCGTTTCCTCTACGGGTTTGTTGACCGTATAACGCCGCTGTTCCATTGACGTTTCCGGTACTTGCCGGGCAACGGTGTATTTCCGTTCCCGTTTTTCGGTTTCCCAAACGGTCTCGTAAGTTGTGATTTCCTCTTCAATGAAGTTGGTTTCGACAACTTTTTTGTATGCCGTCTGCGGAACCTGTTCGGTTACCGTTTGGTGTTCCAGGCGGTATTCTTGTCCGTCGGCGGCAACAACGCGGCAACACTGGGGGGCGGCAAACAACGTTTGCGGGACAAGTCCCGCCGCTGACACGGCAAACGCCGCAGCCATAGCACAAAATAATGTTTTCATCGGAAGTTCTCCTGTAAGTCGTTTATGTTTATTACGTCCCAAAACCGGCGTGGGTTCGGCAAAAATACATCGTTTCTTGAACTGATTTTGAAAATTTCACCGGAAAAAACAAATTTACGCCGGAATGTTCTGTAAAACCGGTAGGTCTCTCCGTAATAATAGCGGATTTAGAACATCGGTCAAGCAAACAGACAAAAATTTTTACCCATTTTATCAGAATAACTCTTACAACCGGACAGGGCTGCCGATACAATCGGTACAATCAGAATAATTGATACGAAAAATGCGTGCTTGGGTCATCCTTTTTGCGGTGTCATTGGTGTTGCGGTTCGCAATGATGTTCTACTGGGAACAACGTGTCGGTACCGATACGCTGTATTTCGGCGACAGCGATACCTACTGGGTTCTTGGTCAAAACATTGCTGAAGGAAAACCATACCTCTATCACGGCAACGCCGTTCACCGGATGCCCGGCTATCCCGCCTTGCTTGCTCCGTTGTTCCTGCTGTTCGACGGCAAACCGCCGGTCATTGCCGCTCGTATTGAGAACGTTGTCATCGGTTCGCTCACCGTCCTTGCCGTTGCGTGGTTAGCATTTCTTCTGTTTAAGAACCGGACGTTGGCGTTGTTAGCCGGCTGGTTCACTGCCCTCGACCCGCTGAATATCGTGATGAACGTTCTCGTGCTGTCCGAAACACCGTTCTGTTTGACAATGATACTGCAACTGTGTTTTTGGATTAAAAGTATAAAAAATACAACAGGTAAAGAGGTTGGAACAGCGGTTTCATTGATTTCATCGGGACTTTTTGCCGCGGCTGCCGTTTACTGCCGACCAAGTTGGCTGTACTTCGTCCCGTTCGCCGCGGTGCTGGGTATCGTTCTTTCACCCCAAAAAATTGCACGGATTTTTATTTCCGGTTTTTTGATAACGCAAATCGGGGCATTATGTCTTGTGCCGTGGTGGATACGGAACGAACATTTGACGGGGCATTTTGTTTCGACAACGCTGCAAGCGGGGGCGAGTTTGTATGACGGCTTGAATCCCGATGCCGACGGCGGAAGCGATATGAAATTCGCCGAAGAATTCCGCAACGCCGAAATGAAACTCACGCCGGACATTAAACCGCAAACGCTGGAATACAAATTGAATCAAACACTGCGGGCGGCGGCGGTCAACTGGGCGGTCAAGCATCCCGCCGCAGTTTGGAAACTCGTCCGAACGAAATTCTTTCGTTTTTGGAACTTCGTCCCGAACGAACCATCATTCTCCGGCATTGCCGTTCGGCTGGCGGTGTTCTGTACATACACACCTGTTCTGCTCCTCGGTTTAATCGGCGTTGTGCGTTCGTTTCGGAAGGACTTTACCGTTCAACTGTTATGGGTTCCGGCGGTGTATCTGACGCTGCTGCACATTGTTTTTGTCAGTTCGATTCGATACCGTGCGCCGGTGATGCTGTGCTTTGCCGTATTAGCGGCGTGGACAGTTGTGAACGTTAACAGCCCGCACCACAAGAGGCGGGAATAGCAGTTTTACACTTTTCTCGCAGCAAATTTCCAGCGACCGAGTTCCTTTTTTTGGTTCAGTTCATCGACAACCAATTCCAAAGTATCTCCCTGTGCTTTGCCGTGAATGACGGTTACCTGTCCTTTCGGTTCGTGTCCGCCGCCGGTAAGGTGCGTCCACGGTCGGTCTTCCGTCGGCGCATAATACTTGTGCTGGTGAATATGCGCCGAAATCACAAGTTGCACCCCGTACTTCGTAAAGACCGGTCCCCAAAGTTTGCCGCAGTTGCGCTGAAACGATGCCCATTTCTCCAGCACATCACCGCCGTTTGCCTTCGGGTCGGGATTGTAAATCGGAATATGACAGAATGCAACAACAAATGGTGCTGTTGCAACCTTCGGGCTTTGCAGCGTCCGTTCCAGCCAGTCCCGCTGGGCAATCCGGTACGGTTCAAAGTTTGCCAAGCCCGACCACGCCGGATGCCAATCCGGTTTGTCCTCGCCGGTATCCAAACCGAGCAGTGCAACCGGTCCCGTCCGAACGGCAAAGTTACGACCGAGGAGGTTCACATCGTCCGGCGTTTCCGGCTTCCAAACCGGTGCCGCCAACGGCAATTCTCTTGCCCAAATACCGCGGTGGTCGTGATTGCCGTTCACGAACAACATCGGTTTTTCCGCCGCATACGCCGCCCCGCCGGGACGCAAAATGGCTTCAACGGCAACTTCGCTGTTGTCATAACTGCTGACGATGTCGCCGTTCATTATCGTGTAGTCCGAATTCACTTCCGCTAACTTCGGCATCAGCAATTCTTTAAGAGTATTCTGATTGTTATGCGTGTCGTTAATCACGGAGAACGTTGCGATGTCCTTCTTCTCGCCCGGTGTTTCAAAGGAATAGATATTGCTGTACTCTTCCGCCTGCCGTTCGAGTTTATGACCGGTATGAAAAATGAGCGGAGCGGTACCGGTGCGGTAATAGTAACGTGTGTTCGGTTTCAATCCCTCCAAACGGACGGTAAGGTACCGGCTGTGATACGCATTGAGACCGCGGACAGTCCCAACGGCTTTTTGGTCGAGTTTATCCTTGCCGGTTCCGAATTCAACGAAGCCGGCGGCGGGTTTGCCGACAGCCCAAACGACGGCGATACTATCCTCGGTCGGGCATTGCAGCA
>JAISJZ010000067.1 GCA_031261125.1 Planctomycetaceae bacterium
TTACAGGGCGAATTGGACAAGTTGAATCAGGTATCGCCGAAGTTGGCGTACTGGATTTGTTTTTTAATTTTCGGTAAAGAAAGCGGGGAGACAATGGCACAGTTAGCGGCACAAAATCCTATCATCGGCGAAGCGTTTGCCCAGCCGGAGATACAAGAAGCGATGCGGCAGTTCACCGCCTACAAGGCAGACCCCGTCAGCCGCAATCTCGAAGAACGGCGCAGAATGTTTGACTTTTACGAACGGTTGGCGATCAACGATTCGTGGAAGGCAGGACGCGTTAAAGGACAATCTGAGAAACAAATCACCGTTGCCAAGCGTATGAAAGCAAAGGGTTATCAACTTGCCGACATTTCCGAAATGACCGAATTGCCCATCGAAGAAATCGAGCGGTTGTAAAAACTCCTGTCTCTCTTCTCACGTCACTAAAATACCAATTACATTCAGCAAAAATACCGAATGAGTGAACCCAATAACGCCTTTGAAAAGTACGAGGATATTGAAATCAAGCCGACTTCGGACTTGTTTATCGGTATTTTTCTGTCCAATCCGAATAACGAATGGATTCTCGTTCATCTGCTCAACGCCGTGTTGCTGGACAGCGGCTGGTCGCCCGTTGTGGAAGCAAAGGTTTTGAATCCTATCAGTTTGTAGGATTATTCGGTCGAGCGGCGGGTTGTGTTAGATGTCCGCGTCCGGGACGGATGGAACCGGTTTTACAATATCGAAGTTCAGACGAATGACCATACAGCATTCGAGCCGCGGATACTACTCGGCTGGGCGAAAACATACTCCGGTCAGGCAGCACGCGGCAGTCAGTACGGCGAATTAAACCCGGTATTCGCGATTGTGATAACGGAGTTTGCGATTTTTGCGAAGTCCGGTAAACTGCACTTGCAATTTTCGGCACGGGAAATTGACGAGAATATCGTGTTCAGCGACCATTTGCAGATTCACGTTTTACGGTTGGCACCGGTCTTGCAGGGCGAATTGGACAAGTTAAATCAAGTATCGCCGAAGTTGGCGTACTGGATTTGTTTTTTAATTTTCGGCAGAGAAAGTGAGGAGACAATGGCACAGTTAGCGGCACAAAATCCGGTCATCGGCGAAGCGTTTGCCCAACCGGAAATTCAAGAAGCGATGCGGCAATTCACCGCCTATAAAGCAGACCCCGTCAGCCGCAATCTCGAAGAGCGGCGCAGAATGTTCGACTTTTACGAACGGTTGGCTATCAACGATTCGTGGAAAGCAGGACAAGTTGAAGGACGAGTTAAAGGACGGGTCGAAGGACGAGTCGAAGGACAATCTGAAAGACAAATCACAGATGCCAAGCGTATGAAAGCAAAGGGTTATCAACTTTCGGATATTTCCGAAATCACCGAACTGCCCATCGAAGAAATCGAGCGGCTATAAAAACTTCTGTCCCTTTCTCTTCCGGTTGTTTTTCTACAAAAAAATAGTAGAATACAGAGGTGAAACACCGATTACATTCAGCAAAAATACCAGATGAGTGAACCCAGTAACGCCTTTGAAAAGTACGAGGATATTGAAATCAAGCCGACTTCGGACTTGTTTATCGGTGTTTTTCTGTCCAATCCGAATAACGAATGGATTTCTCTGTTTTCTTTTTTTCAGAATAGAGGATAAAGCGATTATCGGAAATAGATAAGGTGAGCGGCAAATGCGATTTTTTGTAAACTGCGTAAAAGAATGACCCAATGAAACAAGTAATGATGGTACATAAACTTATCAAAACAAGTCCGATTAATTCGACGTATGCAGATGGATGAAAATAGACGTACAGTCCTAAAAATGGTGCGGGAGGTAGTAGAAAAAGAAAGAAAACGATGGCAATACTTAATATCAAATCGGCAAAACAATGTTTGCAAATACTGAAATCCTTTTTTCGAATTATGTATGTTTCGATTGATTGAATCATTTTGTCAATCCTGTTTGATTTTGTTTCGCACAGAGGCACGGAGAACACGGAACATCTTTTTCCTCCTCCGCGCCCTTTGTGCCTCCGTGCGCAATTTTCTTAAACTACGAACCGGCTCCAGCCGTTTTGTGAAATTCCTTGAATTCCGCTTTTCGTTCCGGTGACAATTGATTCTTACGGACATTTTGAATTGCCCCCTCCAACGCGCTGAGCAAATGGAGGCACGCGCCCGAATCAATCGTTCGAATCATCAAAAACGCCTTTTCACTGCCGAGGTCTTGCAGTTTGGCAAACGAGTCAATTCCAACTTGAATTAACCTCGCTTCAAGTTCTTTACCGATATTCGGACGATTTTTCAAATCACTTGTCATCGTTTCAATCTTTGTATACCGTAGCCGGTAAGGCTATTTACCAAAAACGCTGCGCGTTCAACATAATCGCCTTCCGTTGGTCGGCTTATGTCATTCAAAATAAACAATTTGTTCCCGCGCAGGGCATATTGGTTCAATGGTGTGATAATTTCGCAAGCGACTGACCGACATCGAAAGCCCGCTTCAACAGTTCCGGCGGCAGAACGAATGTCGGCGAGGAGGTGTTATAGCAGAGTAACGTTCCAATGATATTCCAGCCGAAACCTTTCAGAATACCATTCGTCGAATCAATCGCGTTTTGGTATGCGGCGGCATCGTAATAACCTTGCG
This sequence comes from Planctomycetaceae bacterium, assembly GCA_031261125.1. GTDB lineage: Bacteria > Planctomycetota > Planctomycetia > Pirellulales > Thermoguttaceae > WRKP01. The sequence goes on from JAISJZ010000067.1 coordinate 2,641, forward strand.
AATAAACCGTAATGGTTTGCTTGCCGGGATGTCGCGGAGCAAAGCCGCCGTCCTTGGATTCGATCATCGAAAACATTCGGTCGATCCAGATTTTCGTTTGCGCCGTCACGCCGCGGAAGTATATCGGTGTCCCCAAGATAATTGCTTCCGCCTGATGAATTTCTTTATATGCCGGTTGCAGCGGGTCTTGAACGGCGCAGCCGTCGTGAGTTCGGCAATAATTGCAACCTTGACACGGACAGATTCCTTCGGCATTGAGGTCGTAA
>JAISJZ010000082.1 GCA_031261125.1 Planctomycetaceae bacterium
TGCGAAAAGGGTTATCGAAACAAGCCGTTGACGGAAGATACAAAAAATAAAAATTTGACCAACGTGAGAGGGAAACCACTTCGGCTCAAGGGAATTGCGAGTTTTTAGAACCTGCCCTATAGCAAAAACAGAAAAACGTAGAGTATGAATTATTGTTTTACGGTGCCTAAACAGCGTCGTTCGCTTTCGCGGACACACCGGTTTTCAACATCGGCAAGGATAACGGCACCACCTCCGTCGTCGGCTTCGGCGGTCAGCAATGGTGGGTCATCGGTCAAAACACCGAAGACAACACCGTCCGCTTGCTGCTCAAATTGGACAGCACCTCAACGGGATACGAGAAGTCCACCTTCCGTTCCTCGGGCGACGGCAAATACGGCTATTATGACGGCAACTTCACCCTCCAACCGATCGAATACGCTGACAGCACGTTGCAGCGGACAATACAAGGTATTGCTAACGCCCTGCCCGTCAAGGAGCAAGCCGTAATTCAAGCCCGTACCTCCGCCGACTTGCGGAACAATGAGGGTACGCCGTGGGTGCCGATGGACCCCCAGAAACTCTGGGCGTTGTCTTATGACGAATGGAGTGCCGTTAAAGGAGATGCAACATTTTTTACAGGAAAAAGCGATTATAATAGCGGCTTTTTTTGGCTTCGTTCTCCCTTCCCCTCCTACGACTACTACTCGTTGAGTGGCGTGTCGGGGGGCGGCGACCATATCTTCGTCGATTATGTGTACGCCTACTCGTTGGGTGTTCGTCCAGCTTTCGATTTGGACTTAACGAATGTTGCCGGTTATGCAACGCTTGACAGCGGATATAAGTTCACGTTCGCCGACGAGAGTTTGAACATCGGCGGCATTAACGGAGACGGAACGCTCGACCTGACGGATGCCAACACGTTGCTTGCTTCGTTGAACGGCACGGATTACACCTTGACCAGCGACAGCGGGCTGTTCGATTTGAATACGCTTGGTTTTAGCGGACTTTCCGACGGCGAATACGAGTTGCTTTTAACGGCATACGAGTTGAATGACAATTTGTTCAGCGATTTCGTCGGCAGCGAGTTTTCGCAAACGGTGCGGATTCAAGACGGCGCGTTGCTTTTTGACGCACCGCCGCGGGATAACGCCGCGCCGGAACCGGCAACGCTGTTGATTTTCGGTTTGGGTCTTGCCGGTTTAGGACTGGCACGGCGGCGTAAGAAATAGTCAGTCAAAGCCGTTTCGCTCACTTGCAAAACGACAACGAGCCGTGTTCGCAGAACACGGCTTTTTTTCTTGTTATCGGTACTGGTTCCGGGTCAAGCGTAAACTAGTCCCCCTTGACGGATTCCGCAAACTGTTCAAGAATTTCCACAAGAAGATATAGGGAAAGGAACCAGTGAAAGAAAATAAATGGCAAAACTTGACTATTACGAAGTCCTTGGTGTCCATAAAAAAGCGAGCAAGGACGAAATAACGTCGGCGTACCGGAAAATGGCGATGAAGTATCACCCCGACCGGAATCCGGGCAACGCCGAAGCCGCCGAACAATTCAAGATTTGCGCCGCTGCTTATGAGGTGTTAAGCAGCGATGATAAACGGACGATTTACGACCAATACGGACACAGCGGATTGGAGGCGAACGGCGGCAGTACGCAGTTCCGGGATGTCAACGACATTTTCGGAGCGTTCGGCGATATTTTCGGCGAAACAATTCTCGGTTCGATTTTCGGCGGCGGACGCGGCAGAGGACGTGGGGCGGCACCGGGCGATGACATCCGCTGCAACTTAACGATTGACCTGCACGAGGCGGCGCGCGGCATTACGAAGGAAATCACATTCCGGCGGCACGAAACGTGCCAGACCTGCGGCGGTACCGGTTCCAAACCGGGAACCGTTGCCGAACGCTGTCCGTACTGCGGCGGACACGGACGTATTACACAATCCACCGGCTTTTTTTCGATTCAATCAACGTGTCCGAAGTGCCGCGGTGCCGGTGCGGTCATTACCGACCCGTGTCCCGACTGCCGCGGTGCCGGACTGATTCCGAAGACCGTCAGCCGGGAAATCAAGATTCCCGCCGGTGTCGATACCGGTACCCGGCTGCGTTTGCAGGGCGAAGGTGAGAAAAGTCCCGAAGGCGGCGTGCCGGGCGATTGTTATGTTTTCATCACCGTCAAACAGCATCTGTTGTTTCAACGGGACGGTGAACACCTGATTTGCCGAGTACCGATTGGTTATGCCCAAGCAGCGTTGGGGGCGGAAATTGAGGTACCGACGCTGGACGGACCCGAAAAAATCAAGATACCGGCAGGAACGCAGAATAACGATGTTATCACACTGCGGGGGCGCGGGATGCCGGTGCCGCGGCGGAGCATTGCCGGTGATTTGTTGATTCAGGTCTATATTGAAGTGCCGCGGAAATTGGGTACGGAGCATAAAGACCTGCTGCGCAAACTGGCGAAAATGGAAGGCGAAAATGTGCTGCCGGAGCGAAAATCGTTCTTCGGAAAACTTGGCGAATTTGTCAGCGAATTTTTCGGAGAAAAAAACACGGAAAGTAAGTGAGTCCGTTCCCTTACCGCTCGTACCGCGGTGATTCCCTGCCTTTGCGGCGTTGTTTTTTCTTGCGGAACTCCTTGTCGGCGACACGCTTGAAGTCGCCGTACTTCGTGTTCCTGCCAAGATGCTCTTTCATTTCGTCAATCCTGTCCCGCAACGCCGCTGCCTTTTCAAACTCCAATTTTTCGGCAGCGTCCAGCATCTCTTTTTCCAATTCGTTAATCAATTCCTGCGTGATAAACAAATCATCGTCCGCTTTTGCCCCGACTACTCCTGCCGCACAATCCGCCGCCTTGTGAACCTCTTCAATGCCCTTCACAACGTTCTTCTTAATCGTCTCCGGCGTGATGCCGTGTTCCTCGTTGTATGCCATCTGTTTTTTGCGGCGGCGTTCCGTTTCATTTATTGCTCTTTGCATCGAGTCCGTCATTCTGTCCGCATACAAAATCACCTTTGCATTGACGTTCCTCGCGGAGCGTCCAATCGTTTGAATCAGCGACGTTTCACTCCGCAGAAACCCTTCTTTATCGGCATCGAGAATTGCCACGAGGGAAACTTCCGGCAAGTCCAAGCCCTCCCGAAGAAGGTTCACACCGACGAGAACATCGAACCGCCCGAAACGCAAGTCCCGAAGGAGTTCTACCCGCTCAAACGCATCTAATTCGCTGTGCAGCCACTTGCAGCGGATGTCAATCTTCTCGAAATATGCTGCCACATCTTCCGCTAACCGTTTCGTTAATGCTGTGACCAAAACCCGCTCGCCGGCAGCAACCCGTTCGTGAATCTGTTCCGTTAAATGCGGTATCTGATGCGCCGCCGGCGATACTTCAACAACCGGGTCAAGCAGCCCCGTCGGGCGAATCACTTGGTCAACGAATTGTCCGCCGCAGTGTTCCAACTCGTACAGACCGGGCGTAGCGGAAACGAAAACTGCCTGATTGATACGCTGTTCCCATTCATCGAATTTCAACGGTCGGTTATCGAACGCACTCGGCAGGCGGAAGCCGTGGTCTATCAGGTTTTTCTTCCGGGCGTGGTCACCGTGAAACATTGCCCTCACTTGCGGAATCGTAACGTGGGACTCATCAACGAACAACAGGTAGTCGTCAGGATAAAAATCGTACAGTGTCTCCGGCTGACTGCCGGGTAGTCGGTCTGACAACGCGGCGGTGTAATTCTCAATGCCCGGACAATAACCGATTTCCTGAATCAATTCAATGTCGTACTTTGTCCGTGCCTGCAACCGCTGCGCTTCCAATAACATTCCATTGTCTTTGAAGAATTTCAACCGTCCTTCGAGTTCCGCTTCGATGCGTTCGATTGCTTGGGCAATTCGTTCATCGGGCAGAACGAAATGTTTGGCGGGATAAATGACGAACTCATTGACTTTGCGGATGACTTCGGCAGTCGCCGGATTGATTACCGCGATTTGTTCGATTTCATCGCCCCAGAATTCGAGGCGGACGGCAAACTCTTCGTTCGACGGATACACTTCAACGGTGTCGCCGCGGACCCGGAAGTTGCCGCGTTCCAATGCGGTGTCGTTGCGGTTGTAGAGGATGTCAACAAGGTGGGTTAAGAGTTTTTTCCGCGGAATTTCTTCGCCGGCTTTGAGCATTAATATCATCGCTTTATAATCATCGGCGGAACCCAAACCGAAGATACACGAAACGGTCGCGACGATAATCGTGTCCCGGCGGGTTACCAAATGACTGGTTGCCGCTAACCGCAATCGGTCAATGTCTTCGTTCACCGCTGCATCTTTTTCGATGTAGATGTCCCGCTGCGGTATGTATGCTTCCGGCTGGTAGTAATCATAATACGAAACAAAGTAGGCGACGGCGTTGTTCGGGAAGAATTCTTTGAACTCGCTGTACAGTTGGGCAGCAAGTGTTTTGTTATGCGAAAGAACAAGCGTCGGCCGGTTAAAGTGAGCGATGACGTTCGCCATCGTGAACGTTTTACCGGAGCCGGTAACGCCTTTGAGAGTTTGGATTTTCTGCCCGTTCTCGATTCTGCTAACGAGAGCGGCGATTGCCTGCGGCTGGTCGCCGGAGGGCTTGAACGGTGCTTGAAGGTCGAACATAACGGTTCGATTGTACTTGAACCGTTATGAAATTACAAGTTCGCCGGTTTGCGGGACAACTTTACACGCCCGGTTTCGTGAATTTCTCTTTTGACGAATCAAATTCAAAATCCGCTTTGTCCGTTCCTCCGACGGGTACCGTAAATTCCAATTCGCCGCTGCCTGCCCGCGACGGAATCTTGTACGGACACGGGTTTGCCTTCGTTACGCCTTCTATCGGATTCGGGTCGGCATCAGGGTCTTTCCACGAAAGATAGACGACGTAATCGCCGGGCATCGCCCCGCTTTTGTTGTCCACGACCAGTTTCAGCGAGTACCGTCCATCACTACCGGTTTTGCCGAACGCTGCCTGCTGTTTGCTGTCCCCGGCTTTTCCCTGAAACAGAACGGAAATGTTTTCGCCGGGCGTACCGTCGAAAACGATTTTCCCGGAAACGGCGACCGTTTTTGGTCCGCAGCCGGTCAACAGCGATGACAAAATGGTACAAAACAGAAAAAAAACACAATTTTTACGCAGCATTGGAAAATAAATCTTGATTTTCTTGAAAGTTTCAACTACAATAACGCGATTGACATATTAAACCGTGTTTTGTACCGAAATACAAGAGACATCAAACAGAAAGGAAAGAAAAATGACCAAAACAAATTCCGCAAATGTTAAATTGGAGTGGGAGGGCAATCTGCGTCGTTTTCGCGGCTTCACTCTCGTTGAACTTCTCGTTGTTATCGCCATTATCGGCGTTCTCATTGCGCTGCTTTTACCGGCGGTTCAAGCGGCGCGGGAAGCGGCACGGCGGATGTCCTGCTCGAACAAACTGAAACAGATGGCGTTGTCGTGCCACAACTATCACGACACGCATCAGCAGTTCCCGTTCGGAATGGTTGACCGGCAAAACGGCAACAGTACTGCTTCTCTTTGGCGGTTCTTTGCTCCGTGGGGTGTTTCAATTCTGCCGTTTATCGAACAGCAGCAGGTATTTGCGATGTACTTCGGAGCCGCCGGTATGGAAAATCACTCGCCGGGGGCGGTCAATGCCAGCAATCAGGGCAAGAATCAGGAAATCGCGATGATGCGGATGACCATTTACGAGTGTCCCAGCGATATTGGTCCGGGAACGCAGGAACTTCCGGCAACGGACGACGGACACTCGGATTACACCAAGTTTCTGTTGTACCGGTCGTCGTACCGCGGTGTCGGCGGTGCGAATACCGGCGGAACGTGGTACTGGGACGACAATGCCGGCGGACAATCAAGCGGCGGCGGAGTCAGGGCTTATATGCGGGGCGTTCTGCACAATTATAACTCGACCACTGACGGTACTAAGGTGATTGAGTCCTTTGCAACGCTGACGGACGGGACATCAAATCAGACGTTGTTCATTGAGCGTCATATGCCGATGAACGGACTACAGCGGCGGTCAACGTTTTGGAGTTCGGTACCGTCCAATCACCTTTACACGGCAGCACCGAAAACGGCAACATTTTTGGGAACGGATTGGGACAAATGTATTGCTACGAGCGGTCTTGCAAGTTCGACAGATGTTTGGTTTTGCGGCAGAAATGCGGGAGCGTATCATCCGGGGGGAGTGAATGTTGCGATTGCCGACGGTTCGGTACGGTTCGTTTCCAACACGGTTGATGTCGGTATCGGCTGGGCGGCAGACCGGACGGATTTGCAGATGATTGGCGTTTGGGGCTGTCTGTGTGCGATTGGCGACGGCACACCGGTTTCCCTGCCGTAGTTGATAACGAATAAAAAGTAAGGTACGATGTTTTCAGAGCCACCCTTACATTAAAAAAGCGGCAGTACCCGATGGACTCCCAAGAAATCCGCGAACGTTATCAGCAACTTTTGAACGATTACCACACAAACAGCATTGATTGGAAAGCGTTTGAGCGGGGATTGTTTGAATTGAAAAAAATGCGTTCGTCCGCTGTTTATCTTGGCGAGGAAGAGCCGCCGCCATACGGCAAGCAAACGGAACAAGCGGCAATGATGGATTCACCGGTGCCGTACTATCCCCGGCGGGGGCAGCCGTATCTGCCGGTTAAACAAGGACGTTTTGCTCCGCCGCCGGGAACGGCAGAAACAAACGTTGCTTCCATTTATCCGACTCCGCCGCCGGACGGTGCTAACCGCACTGTTGCGGGACTAAATTCCGAAACGACTATTTCCTCTGTGATTCGTGCATCGGGTCCCTTACAGGTGCAGCGGCGGAACCGGCAACTGAATGCCGGACTGTGCTTGGCACAACGCTACCGGCTGCAACGTCAACTGGGAATCGGAATATGCGGCGAAACGTGGCGGGCGTTGGAAATTGACACGGGAAACTTCGTAACAATTAAGACGCTGCCGCTTGCTGTACTGGAAGATGCCGAAGCGGGCAAAGCGTTTCAGTATGCCGTACAGCGGGTTGCAAAACTGCGTTTTCCGGGAATTTCACCGGTTTATACGCAGGAAAACGATGATACCATCGGACAGTTTCTCGTGTCGGCGTACCTGGATGCCCTGCCGCTGCTGCCGTACTGCGAACAGTACCGGCGGACGTTCCGTGAATTTCCGATGACGGCGGTCATCCGGGTTCTCTGGTCAGCGGCGAAGTCGCTGGATTTTGCCCATCAAAAAGGGATTACGCACCGTGTCCTAAAACCGGGAAACATCTTTGCCGGACGGCAGTGCGGCATAATGCTGACCGACTTCTTTTTTCCGCAAGTGGTTCAGGAAACGCTGCTGCGGCACGGGCAAAATTTGGATGATTCCGAAACGGAACGTTATACCGCCCCCGAAGTATATCTTCGGCAAGCGTACAGTCCGAAGTCCGACCAGTTTTCGTTAGCGGTGTTAGCCGCCGGATTGTTAAAAAGCCGCGGTGCCGCCGGATTCAATGAATTGCTTCCGTTTCAGGGAGAAACCGGCGAAGAGTTGCGGGAAAGTATTTTGACCCGTGAACCGGTACTGCCGGAAGGATTGTCCGTTCGGGCAGAAAATGCGCTGCGGAAAGCGTTGGCAAAGGAACCGGAAGAGCGGTTCAACGGCTGTTTAGATTTCGTTGCCGAATTAGCAGAGTTTGATGTACCGGCGCAGGGCAACGGTGCTTCCCGGCTTCGGAAGGAAGGACTTTGGGCGGTATTCGGTTCCGCAACACTGCCGGAACCGGATTACATTGCGAAATCGACATCTGCCGATATTTTTCCGTTTCAGTACATTAAGTCCGCTGCTGACCCGCAGGACGGTATCCGACCGGACAAAGCATCGTATCCGTATGTTAATCCGCCGCTTGCCGGTTCCCGCAGGAAGTCCCGCACATCCTTTTGGAAAAATTGGGTGTTGACCGGTCTTGCAGCGGCGGTGGTTGGTGCATCGGCGTATTTCGTGTATTTCGAAATGCCGGCTTTGAAAGAAAAGTCGGCGGGAAAAACCGGTGCTCCCGCTATGAATACGAAACCAGAGGAGAGACCTTTATTGGCGGAAACACCGTTAAAACCGGGCGATTTACTTCAACCGGTGAAGAAACCGATTCCAACTCCGGGCAGCGATGTTGAACCGGTAACTCCGGCAGAGTTGACGGAGTTGACGCAGTCGGCATCCCGCGGCGGTATTGAGGCGGTACGGCGGCTCGGCGAAGTGTATTATTACGGTAAGGGCGTAAAAACGAACCTTGATAAAGCCCTTGATTGTTTCAAACAAGGTTCCGAATTGGGCGATGCGGCTTCGCTGTACTATTTGGGGCGTTATTACGAGTTGGGTCTCGGCGGAATTGAGAAGAACAAAAAGGAGGCAATTTCGATTTACAAAAAAGCCGAAGCGAAAGGATACCAGCCGGCAATGGAACAGTTAAGAAAGATAAATCCGTGAGATGAACCGTTTTGTGATATTAGAGCATACAACTTCCGCCGGCGTGCATTGGGACATAATGCTCGAAGCGGAGACCGCTTTGACAACGTTTTCGATCGAACCGCAGGTACTGCCGCCGGAACCGTTTCAGGTTCCGTTTGAGGAACTGCCGCCGCACCGGAAATTCTATCTCGGTTATGAAGGCGAAGTGAGCGGCAACCGGGGAACCGTTCGTCGGATTGATGCCGGAACATACCAAGAGTTGGAACCGGCGGTGTTTCGTATCAACGGACGGGTGATGAGCGGAATTCTAGCGGTTGACGGCAAAACGGCAATTTGTTTTTCCTTTTTACCAATCGCACTGCGGTAGGTCTCGGTGGTATTTCGGAACCTGTTTCGGCGGCAGCGGTTCGTTATAATAGTCCGCCCATTGTTCCCGGTCGTCATCGGACGCATAGTAGCGCAGCCAAATATCGGAATCGCCGCTGGAACAGTCCCAATGAATAAAACTGTTCCGGTGCTTCAGATTTTTCTCCATCGACGGCAGTATCCAGCGGTAAACCAGCGCGTAAAGTTCTCTGTTCGACAGATGTTCGGTAAAGTCCAGCACAATTTTTTTCTCGAAGAGTTTTGCGACGGTATCTTCGAGAATTATCGACAGTTTTTCATCGGCGAGTTGTGCCGGCGGCGGCAAACGCAGTTCCGGTTCAAACCACCGGTAAATCGGTTCGACAGCCGCCATTTCCCAATCGAGCATACTGGCGAGAAATTCGTTTTCCTGCCGAAGCGACCGGTACTGAAAATGAACCCGATAGACCGATTCATCGAAGTACGGTTCGAGTTCCGTTCTCAATTCGGCATTCCGAATGAGTTCGTCAACATCGGCAGCGGTGAAAAGGGGTTGTTCCGTCATACGG
>JAISJZ010000095.1 GCA_031261125.1 Planctomycetaceae bacterium
GACATCAACTTCGGGATATTTCTTGTAAATCGGCAGTGCCGATGCCGCTTCCTGATAGTCCGTTCCCGTTAACAGCGAATTGTAATACGCCGCTCGTCCCGCCCAATTTGCCGGACTGCTTTGCTGTGTAATTGCAGCGGCAATCAGCGTTTCCAGTCCCGATTTTTTAACAACGGTTTGTTCCTGCTGCTGAATGTCCAGCGTTAAATTGCCTTTGCCGTTATCTGCCGCAATGCGGACAGTATAGACCCCGCTTTTCAGCGAAGCGGTTGCTTTGCCTGACGTTGTTCCGTCCACCGTATTTGTTAACACAACGGCTTTACCGGTACTGTCAAAAATTGTCAGTAATGCCGGGTCGAGTGTACTGCCGTTACTTCGGTTGACGATGAAGTTCAGTTCAGCGGCGGTATTGCCGGTGACCGACAAATCAATGCGGACTTCTGCCGGATTATCCGGTTGGGCATAAGCCGTGATAGGGGCGGACAAGATGCTTGCCGCCAGCATTTCACGGATTTCGAGGGATTCCAGTTGCAGTTGCCGGGAATGTTTCTTCATCGTTGTTCTTTCGGTGTTCAGTACCGCCGATTGTCGGCGCAACGGCGGACAATACCGATTTTTCAGAAAGAACGCAAGAGAAAAAACTTAACAGAAAAAAACGGGGGATTGACATCCCCCGTTCGTGAAACAACTACCGCAAAAATTACCGCTGTGCGACTGTTTTCGATTGATTGGTTTCCGGTTTCTTTTCCGGTGCTTTTTCCTCTTCCTCCGGTTCATCGCCGTAAACACGCTGATGATACAACGCCAAAGCGTGCAAAGAAACTGCCAATCCTTCGAGTTGTTTCGGCGATAACGTTCCCGCTCCGGCATTCGTCGGAACCCGGTTGACCGCCGTCATTAAACCCGTAATTGCCTTGCGGACTTTTACGTCCTTCAAGTGATTATCCGACAGCGAAAACATCAGCCATTGAAGGATATGCCCGCTCGAATACAGTGTTTCAAAATTATCGGCACCGACTCCTTTGAACAAGAAAAACTTCGGATGCCAAAGGTAATTTTCATTCTGAACGGACAGCACGAAATCGTGATACGTTCCGAGTTGTTTCTTTGCCAACGCCATCGGACCGCGGAGCATCTTGCCTTCTTCTTCGTACAATTTTACCGCCGAGGTCAAACCGAGCAGCCAATCGGTAACATCACTTGCCCCTTGGTCAATCGACCGGTTCAACTCTTCGGTAACTATCCGTTCGATGTCCCACGTTTCGCCCATTTCGTTCTTCCACTGGTCTTTTGCTTCACCGTAGAAGGACAAGCCGACCAGCGTCATCGACAAATTGCAGCCGCGCGACACCGACGCTTTTTCAGAAGCAATTAAATGACCGATGTTATAAACGCCGCCGTTCACCTTGATTTCGTAATTCGGCATAATGTTCGACATTGCCAGCAACGCCAAAAGCGAGGACTGCCGATTCTGATAACCGGCACCGACGCGGGCATAGACCCGTTTGCCGTCCGTGCGGAGCAGCGTTTTACCCGCACACGGATAATTCCAGCACAGCGTTCCGATGGAGTAGATATAACTGCCCCGCGGCGCGGTCTTGTCCCGCAAATCCGCCGCTGTGTTCGGTTGATACACTCTCGCATCGGCACCATACGGCAACGCCGCCGACAGAATATCGCCGGGGTCGTTGTGCTGCGTGGTAATCGCCCGCCGCATATTTGCTTTCAGCGTTGCCCGAATTGCCTTCTTCAACGCTTCCGCTTGTTCGGTTTCGGTTAAGGAAGAAATTTCCTGTACCGACGGCGAAGCAATGTACTGTGGTTTGCTGCTGTTGCTGCTGTCCTGCTGTGTTGTTTTACTGCGGTAGCGGTACTGGACCAAAGCGTATTCGTTGTGCGGTTCTTCCATTATGGTACCGTCGGCGCGGAACCGCTGCGGCAGAATCAATGGACAATCTTCGGGAGAACCGGCAACTTCTTGCTGCAATCCGGCAGCGGTGTTGTCAATTTCCGGCAACTGCACCGGTGCGTCTGCTTTCATTGCTGCGCCGTCGGCGGGGCTGAATGCTGCGTCTTGCGGACTCATACCGGGAATCTCTTCCGGTTCAAGTGTACCGTCAAGAGAGTATCCTGCCTTGTTTATCACGGGCTGCTCATCGCCGGTCAGTGATTTCGTAACAATCACACCAAGGGCGGCAAGAGCGAGTATGCCGAGGGAAAGCCAGCGTTTTTTTGTCATTGGAATTGGGAAGGGGGGTTAAACGATACTACTTAATGTTCTTTTCTGTTTCTGCTTTGCTGACGGCGGAACCGAAATCCGGTACCGAACCGAGGCGGGACTGCTGGTCTGCCGAAACCGGAATCGGTCGGCGCGTCCGGGGATAATACCGCCGTCCTTTTGCTGCCGCCTCTTCTCTGCCTTTTTTGACCATTTCGTCGTAGTCGGCAATCTCCTTTTCCCGCTTTTCAATCAATTCTTTCAGTGCAACCAATTCTTCAGCGGCTTCGTTGTCCGTCGGTCGGTCAATCAAAAATCCGCCCTGTGAGCCGCGTTGAGCGTAGGTGTTGTTCTTCGCGCCGCAGCCGTACTGGTCGTTGCCGCCATAGTTAATCACGAAACTGATGTTGCCGCCGCAGTTGGAAACGGAATGATAAGTGATGCCGCCGCTGGCGTATCCCTGATTGCGCCCCATAAATTGGTCGTCGCCGCCGTAATTGAACAGGATACCGATACTTCCTTCGGCACCGACACCCTGCGTCATACCGCCGGTTGCCGTGAACTTATCGTTGCCGCTGAAGTCGCACAGGTAGCCGATGGACAAATCCCACGCCATACCGGTTCCCATAATCGTTCCGCCGTAAACATCGTCGCCGCTGTCGTCGAAACAATAGCCGAGTGAGTAATGGCAGCCGAAACCGTTGGCGAACCGCGTCCATTTTGACTGCTGTCTCGGACCGCCGGTGTAAGCGGAAAGTGTTGTTCCGTGCCGAATATCATTTCCGCCGAAGTCGCGGGCAAAACCGACACCGAGCCAATATCCGCCGCCGTGTCCGAAATAGTCAACTTCATAAACATCGTTGCCGCCGCCTTCGAGAATCGCCCCGATACCGCCGTTGGCGACTTGCCGGATACCGGCACCGATTCCCTGTCCCCAGCCGTCATAGCCGGGATGTTCAGGATACGAATCAAGGTACAAACCGCCGCAGTAGTAATGGTCATCGCCTTCGATGTCTTCCAGCACGCCGAAGCCGTGCGGCGCACCGAAGCCCTGCGCCCAAAGAGCGGCGTGATAGTTGTCGTTTCCTTTGCGGTCAATGAGCATACCCAAACCGAGCAATGCGTGTCCTTGTACCCGGCGGAGACCTTTGTAGGAATCTTTTCCGGCAAAGTCGAACAGCATACCGGCACCGCCGATGGTTGAACCTTGGGCAACATCGCCGGCGGAGTAAGTGTCATCGCCCTCCGCGTCCAGCAGGAACGCAACGCCGAGAACCGAACCGCCCTGAATCCCCGGTTTGGAACCGGTATAAACATCATTGCCGTGCAGATCAATCACCGCGAACACCGGTCGGTCAACGTTGCACGTTCCGTCCCGGTAAGTATCGTTGCCGCCCAAGTCAATGACGCAGACGACATCTTTCATATCGTTGGATTCAAGGTCATACACGTTGTTTTCCCGACCGCCGATGATAATATCGCCTGCCGCCGTGTAAATGCGCTGTACCTTCTGCCCCGAAACCATCGTCGTTTGAAACGCATCTTCGGGCAGTTTATCCAGCAGTTCAAGCAGTGCCGTGTTCGTCAGCGGAATCAGTGCTTCCGCCGCATCGTAAAGTCCCGCCCGGTCAACTTTATCCATAATATCCGTTAAGCGTCTTCCAACCGACCGGCTTGGAATCGTATGTCCGTTCACGCAGCCCTGACCGGCGAAAATCGGAACGAGGTTTTTTACTAATTCGCTTTTCTCTGCCGGTGTGAGCGTAGAGAGATACCGGGCGTGTCCCATTTGAGCGTTGAGCAGACAGCGTTTCACTTCGTTAACCGCATCGAACGGCGTTTTACATTCCACGAACCGGACACCATCGTCATTTCGGGCAGGAACGTCCATCTTGTTGCGCATCAGCGTCATTGATTCGGCAAGGTGGCGGTGCGAACCGCTTAAACCGTCGTGCAGCCGCCGGGAAAACTCATCGGCATCAAAAATCGACTTTATCGGGTCATCGTATAATTTCTTGTACCATTCCAGCCGGCACCGTCCGTCGAGTTCACTGCCGGTGTTAATACCGGAAGTGCTGCGGAGCGTGTTGCGGGCGTAATTTTTCCACATATTGTACCGATCGGTGATGTTCCGGGTTTTCAAACCGTTGATGATTTCATCGTACATCAGTTTGATTTTCTCTTTGCCGAAAGAATCACCGACGGCATCGGGATTGACCGCCACCCACTTCGTTTCGTCAAGGTCGCCGTCAAATGCCGGGATTTTCACTTCCGGTTTCTTTTCGGTCTTTGCTGTTTCGGGCTTCGGCTCCATTTTAGGCGTTTCTGTTTTCGGTTCCGGTTTTGGTTCGGTTTTCGCCATTTCTTTCGCCGGTTCCGGGGTTTCTTTCACCGGTTCCGCTTGGGGGAGTGTTTTCGGCTTGATTTCCGTTATTTCGATTTTCGGAGAGCCGGCAACCTCATCAACCGGTTTTTCCGTAATCTTTTCGGCAACCTTCGCTGTTTCCTCGCTCTTCACTCCCAACTCTCCGCTCTTAACGTTCTCGTCGCCGCTCTTGTCCTGTTCCAACAAATTCAGAATTGCCGAAATATCGAAACCCGACTTTTGCTCAACTTTTTTTTGCTCAACGGGTTTCAGCGATGTTTTCGGTTCCTCCTTCTTAACAACCTCGGTCTTGACCGGTTCCTTCGGCTCAACGGCTTTAACTTCAACTTCTCCTTTCAGAACAGCAGCAAACGGTTCCGCTTTTTCCGGTTCTGCTTTCGCCGCAATTTTCGGTTCTTCCGCAACGGTATCCCACAGCGATTTCGCCGGTTGAGCGGTATTGTCTTTCTGAACGTTTTCCGTTTTCACGGGTTCCGCCTTTCCTGTTTTTACCGTTTCCGGTTCAGCGTCCCAAACGGAAGTGTTTGCCGCCTTTGGTGCGGTACCGGCAGCGTCCGCAACGAGAACCCGTCCGCCGCCGTCCTTGTCAATTTCGGCAGCGGCGTTCGGCTTAACCGATTCCCAGCCGCCGTCGAGTTGCTTCGGTTTCACCATCGAAGAGGACTTCGGTACTACTTTCGCAACATTCGGTTCCGCTTTTTCCCGTTTCGGTTCCTCTTTCGCGGGTTCCTGAACATCGTTTTCCGTTTCCTGTACCTTGTTTCCGCTATCCTGTACTTCGTTTTCTTCCTGATTGCTCTGAATTGCCTCTCTTAACAGTTTTTCAAAGTCGGACAATTCTTCGGTGAAGGACTGACCGGTAAGGAGGGTGAGCGAGAGAATCCCGGAAAAAAGCACCGTTCCGGCAAAGCGGAGAGAGCGGCGGGAGGTATGTGTGAACGTCATCGTTTCCTCGATGGGGTGAACGCCGGAATCCTTCCGGTGTGCGGAGTGTAGCGATTATTCCTGTTGTATGGAATGTATAACCCTCTTTTCGGCTAGAAACCGCTCAATCTTGAAAAAAAATTAGATATTACTAACCGCGGACTTACACCCGCGGCTGTTATCGGTTATCGAAAAACGTCAACGCTCCCGTCGGACAAACGCCGCACGCCTCGGCTGCGGACTTCGGCAACGCCTTTTCCAGCGGTTCGTCAAACGGTATGTCAACGTGAACATCATAACCGCGGCTAATGAACGCCAAACCAATTTCTTCGTTGTTCTTTTTCGTAACCGCAATACACAAACCGCACTTGATACATTTGCCCTGTTCAAAATCAAATTCAGAACTATGCAGCACTTCGCCGTCCGGTTCGAGCATCCATTCTTTAATTTTGATTTTTGCCTTGGCGGCACATTGAAGCAGTTTGCATTTCTTCCGACCGGTACAGGTACCGCAGTTGCCGCGGTGTTCGCTCAACAGCAATTCCAATGCTGTCCGGCGGAGTTGTTTCACTTCGTCCGTTTCGGATTCGGCAGCCAGACCGTCGGCAACTTTCGTTGCACAAGACGGCACAAACCGTCCGTTGATTTTCACAAGACAAACGAGGCACGATGTCGGCGGCGTTTCCAATACGCAATCGTGATAACACAATGCCGGTATGTCAATTCCAGCACGGCGGGCAACGGTCAGCACCGTCTCGCCTTCATTTACCGGATAAGAATTGCCGTCAATCGTGATGTTCACTGCTCTTTGATTTGAATCCGTTTTCCCGGTTTCTGTTCGTCAGGAATCTTTTTGTTTGTCGTCATTTCCGACCATATCTGCCGGGTCAGGTGTTCCTGCATAATATGTTTGTAAAAATAACACCACGTCCGCACATCGTCCGGTTTGCGGTACTCTGTTTCGCCGTCCGTCCGCTTGTCGTTTACGCCGCGCCCGTCGTCCGGCGAACGGGCCGTGCCGCGGGGATAACCGAGGTTATGCGACACAACGTCGTCAATCTGGTGCAGCCATTCGTGCAGTTCCATTTCACCGTTCATTTCGCCCCGGTTTGTGAACGGGTAATGGTCTGCCCACGGCACCATCATATAAGCGGCATCATCCATTTCGCCGATGCTGCCGTAAATTGCCGCCGCAAACGGAACGTTCAAACCGGGTCCTTCATCGCCGCCGCACTTCGCAAACGCAATGACCGTATCGTATTTCTTGCCGCTCTTCTGAACGGACTCCCTGTACTTCACTGCTGCCTCCCGATAACTAACCGGAAATTCGCCGCGTTTCTTTGTTTTCTCGACCGGTTCCTGAACGATATAGACGGAAAATTCCGGCAGCAGAAGTCCGCTTGACCATTGGAACACCAAATCGCGGAAGCCGCCGAGTTCCGAACTAATCCGTTCCAAATCGCCTTTATTAATCGTTTTGCGGATGTGTTCCGTTTTGGAGTCGTCAATTTTCACATCACAGTCCAGTTGTTTGTAAACCAGCGCAAGAATGTACCACTTCTTCGCTTTCTCCGGGGCAGTGTTGACCGCCTGAACCTTCGGACGCAATTCGTGAATCTTCCCGCGGACGGCACTGCGTTCCTTTTCCGTGCAGGTTGACCGGTCAAGAACCCGTTCCCAAAGCGTCAGGGCTTCGGCAGCGTCGCCATCCTTTTCTTTGTCTTCTGCTTTCTTGCGCAGGGCATCAAAGTCCTGCGGTTCCGGCGATTCTGCCTGCCATTTTCCGGCAGGTACACCTTCTTTCATTGCTTCGATAACCTTTTCCGAAAGCGGCGGAATGATAACCTTACCGGGGTCGTCCGCTGTCAAAACGGAGAACGGTAAAACGAAAATCAGTACGGCAAGGAGAAAATACTTTTGCATTGAATTATCAGGAAACCGCGTATTGAGCAAAATACTTTACCACACCGGACGCTGCGAAACGTTACCATTCTGGTAACGTTTGTTATATTCCTACCCGGAACAAGTTAATCACGCTGATTCAGTTCGGCGTAATCAATCCAATACTTCGGGTCGGGTTCATACAACTTCGCTTCGTCTTCCGTCTTCGGCGGTTCCAGCGGGCGGACAACCCGGAAACCGACATAAGCGGCATCCGTTACCCACCAGATACTCTGCGGAAACTGCGGGTCTTGCTGCTTCCAGTCCTCAACGGAGTACAACCGCCGGGAACTCCGCAGATTCGCCGGTTCATCGTCTTCGCAGTTGCCGCCGCGGGCGACTTGACCGAAACCGTTGCCGACGAGTTTCTTGACCGGCTGTCCGTTCGGTTTAATGTTTTTATAGGTGTCTTTCGCATATTGTTCAAGAACCCATTCGGACAAGTTGCCGTGCATATCGTACAAACCCCAAGCGTTCGGTTTTTTCTGTTTGACCTTCTGCGATGCTCCGTCGCTGTTCTCGAAGAACCAAGCGTAATCGCCGAGTTTGTCCGCGTCATCACCGAAGGAATAAGCCGTTTTCGTACCGGCTTTGCAGGCGTATTCCCATTCCGCTTCGGTCGGCAAACGGTAGTACCGTCCGGTGGACATTGTCAGCCATTTGCAGTACAGACCGGCGGCGTAGCCCGTCATACCACTTGCCGGATAACCCGGTTTGCCGGCGTTGTCGTGAGAAATTGAACCGATGTCATACGGGGCAGTCGGCGATGCCAGCGCATCGGCGAGTTTTTCCCTTGCTGACGGTTCGGTCTTCTGTTTCGCCCGGTTCTGTTTCAGAATTTTCAGGGCAAACTGTTCAAATTCTTTCCACGTCGTTTCGTGTTCCTCTATCCAGAAGGGTTTGATTTCGATTTCGACTTGGGGACCTTCGTCTTCAAGACGACCTTCTTCACCGTCGGAACTGCCGAGCAGGAATTTGCCGCCCTTTATCGGAATCATACTAAATTTCTGTTCCGTACCGGGAATCGTTTCGGTATAGGGTTTCATTTCCGCTTCAACTTTCGCTTCGGAATCCGCTGCCGGAAGCGGGTCTGTCAAAGATTCGAGCGAGGATTGGAAGAACGGGTTTTTCAGCCGTTCCCGTTTTCCGGGCGACATCGTTTCTTCGCCGAAGAGGCGGACGGTCGAAAGACAAACAGCAGCAAGGGCAAAAAACAGACAAACGTGTTTCATTCGTGATTAAAGTACAAAAAGGGGAATGGTGATTACCCGCATTATAACAGAGAGCAGGGGAGAAATGGCAGGGGGGGTAGGAAAAATCTTTTGTAATCTGGGCAAAATAAATAATCTGTGTCCGTTGTTCTAAAATTACCGTGTTTCCTTCGGAAGCATTTCCGATAATTCCGAATACACGGAACCCGTCGGCAAGCGGCGGAACTAAATGAGCAAAAACAAATGGGACTCGGTTTAACATCTGCCATTCATACGGCAAGTACCGGGATGAGAGCGTCCGAAAAGTCGCTCAACGTTTCTGGTACAAACCTCGCCAATGCCAACACCATCGGTTACAAAGCCGAGCGTGCCGACTTCGTTGATTTCATCAACTACAACTATTACTATGGACAAACACCGGGGCAGGGTTTCTCTGCCGGCACCAATCCGCAGCAAATCGGAATGGGCGTTGAACTCGCCAGTGTAACCACCGATTTTTCCCAAGGGTCGTTCCAAGAAGGAATGACAAATTCCGACATCGGTATCAACGGCAACGGCTTTCTCGTCGTCCGTGAAAATAATAACTCCTTAAATTACTTTACCCGCAACGGCGCACTGAAAATCAATGAGAACTTCGATTTAACCACCAACACCGGTCTGTATGTGATGGGATACGGCGTTGACGACAAATTCCGAATTCAAGACGGTGTTCTGACGAACTTGAAAATTCCTGTCGGCGAAATGCACATTGCCGAAGCAACGCAGAACGTCAAAATCGAAGGACTGCTTGACGCTGCCGGTCAAAGTGCAGCGCAGGGTACCGTGCTGAAAACCGAACCGCTGCGGGATGCCGCGACCGGTAACGCTATTACCGAAACAACGCTCTTGAACAACGTTCAGCAGTTAAACGGAACGGATTACGTCAATGTTTTTGAAAACGGAACGCTTTCGTTCACGCCGACGAAAGGCGGACAAACACTGAAAACGGCAACGCTGGATATTACCGATGCAACAACGGTGAACGATTACCTTTCGTTTCTTGATGAGGCGTTCGGTATCCGCAGTATTGCCGACGGCGTTCCTGCCGACCAAGGAATTATCGGCAAGACCATCAACGGCGGAGACCCCGGAGCGGCAATTATCAATGGTTCGCTATACCTTCTCGGCAACTCCGGCGAATTGAACGCGTTGGAATTAGACACTGCCGATATGACGTTAAATACTCACCGTATTGACCTTCGGTGGGGAGGCGGAACAAGTGCTGATACTCAAAACGCTGTTGGTACCGGTGTTGGAACGACACTGCAAGTGTTCGATTCGCTCGGTGCTGCCGTCGATGTCCGCTTAAATATGGTACTGGAATCGAAAAGCAATACAGAAACCGTTTATCGGTGGTACGCCGATTCGCCGGACAACCAGCCGAGCGAAGGGCAAACGGCAGCCGCGGGAACGGGAATAATCCGGTTTGACCAAAACGGGAAACTGATTTCTGCCGCCGGTACGAAAATCAGCGTCGAACGGACACAACTGGCATCAGAAAGTCCGTTGACGTTTGAATTCGATTTGGACGTTTCATCGCTGCAAGCCGTGAAAGCATTGGCAACGGACGCACCGCAACTGACGCAGACGGAACAGGACGGGGCAGGGGCAGGAACGCTGTTCGATTACTCGATTGAAAAGGACGGCATCATTACGGGCTATTTTTCCAGCGGCGTGAACCGGACAATCGGGAAAATTCCGCTGGCAACGTTCCGCAATCAGGAAGGATTGTACAAAGCGGGCGACAGTTTGTATCGGGAGAGTACGAACAGCGGCGATGCGAAAATCGGAACGGCAGGACAGGATGGAGTCGGCGTAATCAAGAGCAACGCACTGGAATTGTCGAACACGGACATCGGCGGCGAAATCGTTCAGATGATACTGGACTCGGCAATGTACCGCGCTAATGCGAAAATAATGACAACGAGCAACGAAATGTACGACGCTCTGTTGAGAATTACCTAATGATACGTTTAACCCGGTTGAACAGCGATGAATTTATTCTCAACGCCGAGTTGATTCGGTACGTTGAGCGTTGTCCCGACACGCTGATAACATTAGTGAACGGCGAAACGTTAATGGTGCGGGAAACGCTGGACGAAGTTGTCCGCCGCACGGTAACGTATCATCAGGCGAAACATTTAATCCCGAAGCCGCAATACTTGCCGTATAAGGAGTGATTCGTAATTAAAAAATGGATTTAGGTACAATTATCGGCTGCGCATTGGGAACCGGCTTGATTGTCGTGTCGATTTTACTCGGCGGTATGGACAAGTTGATTCTCTTTTGGGACCTCCCGTCTGTGTTGATGGTGTTCGGCGGCGGGACTGCGTCCGTGATGATTGCGTATCCGATGAAGTCC
Source organism: Planctomycetaceae bacterium (assembly GCA_031261125.1). GTDB lineage: Bacteria > Planctomycetota > Planctomycetia > Pirellulales > Thermoguttaceae > WRKP01. The sequence goes on from JAISJZ010000095.1 coordinate 11,082, forward strand.
GTTTTGAAAACGTTTAAGTATTTCAAGCATGCAGTTATCAACAAAGAAAACAATCCGCTGGCAACGATAACGCAACTCGTTTCGCTGGCGGAGACCGCCCGGCGGGAAGGACTGCTCGCTCTTGAAAACCGGATGGATGAAATTGACGACCTGTTTCTTAAAGGCGGTATCCGAATGGCAGTGGATGGTATGTCGCCGGAAGTGGTCGAAAGTATTATGAACACCGAAATTGATGCGGTGAGCGGTCGGCACAATTACGGCAGGTCGATTATTGCCAACTACGGTAAATACTTTCCTGCGTTCGGAATGATTGGAACGCTTGTCGGTTTGGTATTGATGCTGGCTGACCTTAACCCGGATACAATTGGTGCCGGTATGGCAGTAGCACTGCTTACGACGCTGTACGGGGCGATTGCGTCGAACTTGTATGTTTTGCCAATGGCGGACAAAATCGGTTTTCTGAACGATGCCGAGATTCAAGTAATGGAAATTACGTTGAAGGGGGTACTGTCGATTCAGGCGGGCGAAAATCCGCGGGTGATTAAGCAAAAGTTGTTAACGTATGTAACGCCGAGCGAAAGACCGGAAGAAGAGGAGGGGGCGTAATGGCACGCGAAAAGCCGCCGGAAGCCGGCGTACCGGAATGGATTTTAACCTACGGCGATATGATGTCGCTGCTGCTGTGTTTCTTTATTATGATGTACGCATTGAGTACATTGCAGGAACCGAAGATACAAGCGGCAATCGAATCGCTGCGGGAAGGGTTCGGCTATATGGGGGCTAATGCCGTTCCGAAAGACCGGCAGGCAAACGCGTCAAAACCGAAAATCAATTCGACCGGTAGAGCCAAACGGCTCGACGTTCTCCGCGGCGGACAACCGGTGGTTGCACCGCAGGGTGACCAAGCGAAAGTACAAACCGTCCGCGTTAACGAAGAACCGATTACCGGCGGACTCATCCGTTTTGAAATCGGCAGTGATGAATTGACGGAAGATGCCAAGAAGCAACTGCAAGTGTTATACACGCAACTTGTCGGTTCGCCGTTCAAGATTCAGGTGGTCGGACACGCCGGCGCAACGGAACAGGGACCATACCGCGATGATTTCGACTTTTCCTACGCAAGGGCGGCGAACGTAATGAGGTACCTCGTTTCGCTGGGATTGAAACCGGTTTTTTTCCGCATCACGCCGGTCGGGGCATCGGAACCGATTAGCCGGACAGTGCTGCCGCCCGGTACCGCCCCGGCAGCCGCCAATGCGTTTGCCGAAGTAAAACTGTTGTCGAACACGGTGCGGGAATTGGAAAGCGACAAAGCGGATAGAAATTTGAAGTATTTGAATGATTTGCCGAGTCAATAAAATTTTCCCCTTTTATTATTTTGCGTAAATTGGTAGTGTATAATGTAGTCAAAACAGAATGAACCGATGGCGAAAGACCCGAAGTTAGATATTGACACAGAGGAAATTGTTGCGGAAGCACCGGCGAAACCAAAGTCGTACCGGTTGCACATCCTCATCGGCTTGGTTTGCCTTGCGCTGCTGCAAACAATTGTTTTGTATTTAATGATTCCAACACCGAGAGAGTTACGGGATGATATAGACCAGTTGCGTCCGCAAATTGCCGGTGTTCCCATCGAAGTTGACCCGAATGTCCTGCCGGAAGGCGAAATGAAAAAAGAGGAACTCGTTGAAAAACCGCTCGGCGAAAAATTTCAGGTTCAGGATGTCCGTAAAGGAGCGGAACAGACGATTGACTCCTTTACGGTAACGATTCACGTTCAGGTTTTCAAAAAAGATGATTACAAATTTACGGAACTTTACACGAAAAAAGAGTTTGAGATTCGGGATGCAGTAACGGAGGTTCTCCGCGGAACGACGGTTGACGAACGCAGCGAGGTGTCTTTGCAAACGATACGGCGGAAGGTAATGAAGCGGGTGAACGAAGTGCTTGGCATACCGTACATCCGCGGCGTTTTGTGTACTGAACCGAAGGTTGACACAATGTAGCGATGTCCGAAGAGAAGGCATTAGACCAG
>JAISJZ010000117.1 GCA_031261125.1 Planctomycetaceae bacterium
AAACCTTCCGGTGCGGTCGCCCGAAATGTCCAAAGGTCGAGTTGAAAGATTTTTTCATAAAGTTGGTTGGAACACTTGAAAGAACTCGTCTGTTCAAAATCCGTTCCAAGTGCGTATCCCGCAAAATCCTCCAACTTCGGTTCGTCTTTCAAACCGGCAAAAGTAATAAACCGTCCGGCGGCGTAATTAAAACGGTTATTGAACGTTTCCGTTTCTTTTCCGGCAGCGATATAATAACTCCGCTGATTAAAATCGCAGACGGTCGTTTTGTCGTCGGAGGTCATTATTGTTACCGTGTCACCGGCGTTTAATCCCCGAAAGTTTGCGGAAACCCAGCCCGTGAAATTTTTCGCAAACTCGACTTGATACCCTTCCGTAATTTTCGTGATTGTCAACGGTTTGAACTGTTCAATAATTCGCGTCGGCGGAACATTCCCGGCGGAAACAATCGACTGGGTAATCTCAATCGTTTTCGGAACAACCCATTGGGAATCATCGAAACCGGTTTTGTTCCAATCAGGAACATCACGGCGTGCGTCCAGCCGTTCGCCTCCGTTTTTGCCCCACTGTGTTACCATCTCGGTTGCTTCGAGATTGCTCTCGGAACATTTCCATCTTGTGTCCGAATAGACGGTTTCGTTGTCGGCAAGCAATTTCAAACGAAAACAGGACGATTTGTTGAATTGTCCGAACGCCCTGTTGGAAGCCCAGCCCGCCGCAGTCCAAACGGCGATAACATTTTCGCCTTTTTGCAACAGTTTAGAAACGTCGTAGGAAATAGAGGGGAGCCGTTTGTAATAATCCAACACCGGCGGAGCAAGTTCACGGTCATCGGCTTTTTTACCGTTAATGAAAAGTTGATGGTATCCCACCGACGCAAGATGAACCAGTGCCGTTTTTGGAACGTCGTTGAGCGTGAACGTTTTGCGGAACCATATCGTTTTGTTTTCCGGCGCATCGGGATGTTTAATCCATTGCGACCCGTCCCAATCGCTTTGACGCAGCAAGCCCATCACAAAAGATGTCGGTTCGCTCCAAGCGGACGGTTTGCCGTCTTTGTCGAAAACTTGTACTTTCCAATAATACGTTTGGTTCGAGAGTAGTTCTTTTCCCGCAAAGGGAACCAAGACGGAGTTGGACGAACTCACTTTCCCGCTGTCCCAAACATCGGCTTGATTCGGTACGAGCAATTCTTTGTTACTGGCAACGAGCAGATGATAAGCGGTCTGTTTCTGTCCCTGCACGAACAGCGGGTCGGAAATTTTCCAACCGAAATACGGCGTTGCCGTATCAATACCGACGGGAACCGTTCGGTACTCGCATTTCAAGGCGACCGGAGTCAAATGTTCGGTCTCGTTTCCTATAACTATTGAAGATAGGATACAAAATAATAATGTCGAAAAATAGAATTTTTTCATTTGTTCTTTCTTGGGTATAATTGTTTATTTCAGATTAACAAAAAATTACGGTCTATTCAAGGCAACTTCTAAAAACTACACTCTCCCGTTTCACAAATTCTTGAATTTACACTGTCGGCTATCGCCGACGCTATTTTGGTAAAAAACTGCGGAGAGCGGCTGCCTACCAATGGGCAAGGAATTTTTACGATACCCGCTCTTATCACAACGATACGGATTCTCTGCCGTTCATAGAACCTAACGCGCCCCAGACACCATACGGCGATTTGCCGCTTGTTACGGGAACGAGTGTATTGTCACCGCTGTTGATTGTTTCGGAGATGAATCTTACCGAGCCGTCGCCGATTGTTCCGTTCACTCCGCCGCTATGGTAACTTGATGCGGACATCAATGAGCGTCTTCGGTAGTCTAAACCGCCGCCCATACAACTCGGTGAGTTCGGCGGTAAAATAGTCGCAAAACTTGACGGTGCTTGTCCGTCCGCCCAACGTGTCCCAAAATGTTCGTCTTTCTGAATTGTTAGCGTTGTTTTGTAACCGTTGCCTTCGCGGGTATCGGCGCAACTTTTCGGAATCACCGCATTCCCGCCGCCAACGACATCACCGACCTCGCTGATGTTCAACGCATACGCACCGCGAATCGTATTTCGACGTGAACTGACACAGCGTTCAGAAAACAAAATCGTGTTCGTCGTTCCGTCCGTCAATGAATTCATCCCACGCCATTTTTCATAAAACCGGATCGTCGTGGTGGAATTGGGCAGGTCATTTATCCCGTACCCCAATACAAAGACACCGCGATTATTCGGCGCAGCCATCGCGGCATCTGTCCCGTCGTTTGTCTTGTCGGGCCAATCGCCGAGCGAGAAAATATAACTCGCGCGTCCCCACGCATTCATTGCAAACGATTCCGAGGGACACAACAGTGCCGCCAGAGTACGGTCACCCCACGGCGCACCTGCGTTGTTTTGAGGGTCTTTGGGATTACTGAGTCCGAGTTCGTAAACCGCTTGGTGTTCATAAAACGGCATCAGAACCAGGAACGGTGTGAAATGGTCCCACGCCTGATTCGTTGCCGTATTGACAATCCGGCTGTTCCCTGCCGGAAACGAATTGTGCGTGTCGTGATAGTTGTGCAGCGCAAGACCGAGTTGTTTCAGTTGATTCGTACATTGCATCCGCCGTGCCGCCTCGCGCGCTGCTTGAACGGCTGGCAATAGCAACGCAATCAAAACGCCGATAATCGCAATCACCACGAGTAATTCGACGAGTGTAAAACCTGTAAATCTTTTCGACATCATATCACCTCATTTGGGAAAAAGTTATTTTTGGAATGGAAAAAGGATGACCGCCCGCTTGAAGCGAACGGCAATACCTTTGTTTACTTTGCGTGTTCAATTTGAAAATCAAACGTCGTTGTCCCCTTTACTTCGCACGTTAATCCACTCGTTTCACCGCTACGAAATTTTTCCGCGACGAGCGGTTTCGCTGCTTTTTGCTCCGCAGGTAACTTGTTTGGGTCCGTAACAATTTCCTCCATCGCAACGACGGAAACTTTGTACGAACCGTTGACAACGCCGTCGTTTTCACCAACCGAACTCAAACGATATGAACCGTCGGATTGTATCTTGCCTGTAGCGAGATAGTTACCGGCTTCAAAACGGACTTCGCCATTCGTCAGCGGCGCACCATCGTCGAACGTGACTTTACCGGTCACTTGTGCTTTACCGCCGCAACCGGCGAGCAGCATCACCAAAACAAGAACAAAACCAACGGATGTCATTCGCATAAAAGGGAATCCTTGTGTCGAAGCGGGTTGAAATAAAACGTAACAACGATTTGCAGCGACGAACGCCGCAGGACATCGGGGCAATCATCTTGCCGCCCTATTACATCAATTATGGAAGTGCGACCGATTGCCCGTCACCGACATTGGTTAGCGGACAGAGGATATTGACCATTGATACCGTCGTGTTTACCGCACGAACAGCACCATCTCCCAAAAGGAAGTTGCAAACCCCGGAATGAGATGAACCAAAACTGTAACCGGTAATCGGCGATTCCGCATTGGAATCACCGGTGTAGTCACTTGGACCGCGGGCAAGACGGTACGCCGGGTGCATCGGACGAACATAACCGCGATTTCCGCCGGTACTTGTCAACGCGGAACAATCAACCTGTTCCCACCAATTCGCACCGTTACAAACACCCATACGATTCGCGGGAACGTGTGCTTCGCCGAAGATGAGTTGGTTACTCGAACCGTCCGCCCAGTAGGATATCGGGTCACGGGGAGTATTCCCATCAATGTCAGCACCATTAAAAATAGAAACGCGGAACGGTCCGAAACTGTTGTTGATGTCACTTATGTTGTTGGATCGATAATGAGTCACCCAACCTGTACCGGGTGTGGAGGTGGCAGTCAACGCATCACTCCACAGAATCGGAACAATGTAATCCGTGATCGGACCGGCACTAACACAATTGGTACTGCTCGTTGTGTCCATATCCGTTGTTGTTGTCAATTGGACACCGGAACGGCGCGACGGACATTTCCAAATCGGGATGGAACCAAGTTGGTTCTTTTGTTCTTCGGTAAGACTGTTGTACCAAGTCCGGTACATTTGCTGAACTGTACCAGTAGCTTGAACACCGGTCGTCTGATCGCAAATCAGTGATTTTTGTTGTCCATATTGGAGCAGAAAGTCGTACAACGATTGCTGTTCGTAGTACGGCATCAGGAGAACCATAATGCTTGGTCGTGCCTCGTGTAAAACGAGCGGCGGTAGTTTTTCACTTTTCGTGGAAACAAAATTGTGGACCGCCAGCCCGAATTGTTTCAAATGATTCGTACACTGTGAACGCCGTGCCGCCTCACGGGCGGCTTGCACAGCCGGCAGGAGCAGAGCAATTAAAACGCCGATAATGGCAATAACGACGAGCAACTCGACGAGCGTAAAACCATAGCGCAGACGGATTCTCATTGGAATTCTCCTGAAACAAAGGGTGAGTAAAAACACTTTGCTCTGTCGAACGAAGCGTGCGCAAAGTGAAGTGATAAAGTTAGCGAAAGAACGTAAAACGAACGAGAAGACGGAAAGAGCAAAAACTACGCCTTGCGTAAATCGCCCACCCCCCCCCAGTTTAACATTTGAGCCGAACAGGAAAGAGAATTTAATTTTCATTGTGTTTGTATTTTATGCCATTGAAATAGAAAAGTCAACAGGAAAAATCTTTTTTTTGAAAAAAAAAGAAAAAAATTTTTCGGGCTGCGGAAATACCGACCGCAGCCGTGCCGGTTTGCCTGTAATAACAGCGGCGGCGGCTTGAAAATTTTGGGGAACTACATATTTTACTCCCCTTTCAAGCATACCCGCACACCAGGGAGTAAAGTAAGTCATTCCCCGATTTTCATTGTCAATTCTTTTTTTCCCCCCTGTTTCTTTCTTTTGCGGAACGTGGTAAAATGGAGGACGTTTATTTTCACCCGGCGGGGCAGTCCTTGCCGCTAACAAGTTTTACGGACAATGCACTTAACTGATGAACAACTGGCAATCGGTAAAGAAAATTTTTACGCCACCATCGGCAGCGACCTCACCCGCCGCAATTTCCTCAAAGATGTCAACGCCAGGGGATTAACTTCCGGCAGCGGTCTCGGTGCCAAATTCTTCGGATACGAAGAAATTGACAAACTGTTCGATAACCCCAAAAAGCGCGTCCGCGTTGCCGTTCTCGGTACCGGCGATGAAGCCGGTGTTCTGATAGGTGCCATCAACCCGAAGTACGTCCAAGTCGTGGCGATTGCCGACATTCGTCCGTTCAACATCCACCGCGCTTTTCACGGTGATGTTTCCACTCCCGCCGTCAAACTTCTGCGTACCGGTTTGATACAAAAATACGGCTACAAAGACGAGGCGGAATCCCGTTCCAAAATCCGGGTTTATACCGATTACAAAGAACTCATTGCCGCCGAGAAAGACCGCCAAGGCGAAGATACGGTCGAAGCCGTGATTATCGGTTTGCCGCTTTGGCTGCACGCACCGGCGGCGATTGCTGCTATGCAGAACGGCTGGCACGTCCTGACCGAAAAACTGATGGCGCACTCCGTTGCCAACTGCAAAGAAATGGCACGTGCCGCCAAACAGTACAAGAAACACTGCGCGACCGGTCATCAGCGGCACTACAACGTCCTGTACGACCACGCTAAATATCTGCTCGCCAACGGCGTTCTCGGTGATTTGCATTACATCAGGGCGCAGTGGCACCGCAATAACCGGCCGGGAGCGGACAGTTGGAAACAACCCTTGCCGACCGCCGTTAAAGGAAAAGACGGTTCCTACACCGGTCGGCTCGACAAAGTGCTGGCAAACTTCGAGAAAAAGTTGAGCGACCCGAAACTGAAACCGGGAGAAAAGAAAGACCTCGAAGAACAGATTGCACAGGCGAAAGCGCAGATTGCCGACCAGGTATTAGTCAACGGCGGCGAATGGAGCGGGTTCAAATTCAAGTCCGCCAAGGATTACGGCTATGTTGACGCAACGTTAAAAATTGACGATTCCCAAAATCCTTACGACCGTCCTGCAACCGAAGAATTGATTCGCTGGCGGCTGTTCGACCGGACGAGTGCCGGTTTGATGGCGGAGTTGGGTTCGCATCAACTTGATGCGGCAAGCATTTTTATAGCGGCAATGCACGGCGGAAAAAAGCAGCACCCGTTGAGTGTATCCGCAACAGCAACACGGACGGTGTTCCCAGAAAGTTTGGACAGCGGGTCGATTGACCGTGATGTCGATGACCATATTCATTGTGTTTTCGATTATGCTGGTCCCGGTTATGACCCGAAAGACGAACTCGGCAAACAGAAGACAATCACGGTAGCGTATTCGTCCATTAACGGCAACGGCTTCGGCGGCTACGGCGAAACGGTGTTCGGTACGAAGGGAACGCTGTACATCGAACGGGAAAAAGACGCTTATTTTTATGAACGTGCCGAAGTGAACTTGAAAACGAATCTTGTCAAGGACGGCAAGAATATCAAGGTGGACAAGAGCGATGCGGGCGACCCGTTATCGGCGGCAATCGGTTTGCAGGCGACCTTCGGCGACGTGAGCCGGGGTTATTGCGAAGAGATTGAGCATTGGGCGTACTGTATCCGTAAGAACCCGGAGGCAGACCACGGCAAGGAGATGCCGCGCTGTTATCCCGAAGTGGCGATGGCAGATGCGGTGATTGCGTTGACAACGAACATATCGGCGAAGCGAGGCGAGACGGTGTTGTTTGACGAAGCGTGGTTTGACTGCGACAAAGACGATACGCCGGAGGCGAAATACGCCGGGAATGATGAATTAAAAAAGCATTACACGCCGAATCTTGGACGGTATAGTTAGCCGTTTTACCTGTAAAACGAAACACATTTTTTAACCGTCGGCAAAGCCGGCGGTCGGTAGGCTCTGTCCGGTTAGATGCCGAAAATTTTATTTCTAACAGGGTGATGTTATTCCGCCGAGAATTGTTGTACAATTCCCACTGCCTCATTGGTAATAACTTTCACGTCCCGTACTCTCTAACCCGAAATCTTATGAAACATCTTCTTTGCCTGGTATTGTGTTTGTGTGTCATCGGAATAAGTTCCGGCACCAACGTTATTGCGGCGGAAAGTTCCGTTGTTCAGCCAAACAACGCTGACTTTGCTAATCCGCCGGCGGAGTATCAGCCGTGGGTCTATTGGTTCTGGAACAACGGCAATATCACGAAACACGGCATTACCGCCGACCTTGAAGCAATGCACCGTACCGGAATCAAAGGCGTACTGATAATGGAAGTCGGTCAAGGTGCGCCGCGCGGTGCCGTCAACTTTATGAAACCGCAATGGCGTGAATTGTTCAAGTTTATGATTTCCGAAGCGAACCGGCTGGACATCAAAGTCAATATGAACAACGATGCGGGCTGGAACGGCTCCGGCGGCTGGTGGATTAAACCCGACGAAGGAATGCAAATCTTAACGTGGACGGAAACACAGGTTAACCAAAACGCAGAGCAAACCGTGCGGCTGACAAAACCGAAACACAATTTCGGCTATTACGAGGACATTGCTATACTCGCATTTCCAACGCCGAAAGACCAAACCGGCAAGAAGGCAATCGACTGCAATAAAAACCGGCGCGACCCCGGCGATAATAAAGCGGTTGTTGAAAAAAATAAAGTCATCAATTTGACAAAGTATTTCGATGCGAAAACGGAGACATTAACATTAGCCCCAGGGGGGCTTGCTCTCCTTACAAGCGGCAATCCGTCTGCGGCTGACTGCACAATTTTAAGAATCGGTCATACCGCGAAGAACATCAACGTCGGTCCCGTGCCGCTATCCTGTGTCGAAGACGGCGGCGGACGGGCTTTGGAGTGCGACAAACTTTCAACGAAAGGAGCGGATGCGGCTTTCTTCGGGCAAATCGGTGAATTGACGAAAGACAACAAACCGTTGACCGGCAAGACATTCGTCTCGACGCATATCGACAGTTGGGAAAACGGTTCACAGAACTGGACGGGCAAAATGGAAGAAGAGTTTCAAACGCTCCGGCACTATGATATTACGCCGTTCCTGCCCGTGTTCGCCGGTTATGTTGTCGATAATGCCGATAGAACAGATAGATTCCTGTGGGACTTCCGCAACGTTGTTTCGGAATTGGTACTGAACCGGTACGCCCGGCGGTTTCGGGAGTTATCGCATCAGCACGGTATTAAGTTGAGCATTGAGCATTACGGTGCGCCGACTGACCCCATTGAATACGGCGAAACAGCAGACGAGCCGATGGGCGAATTCTGGATGGGCGGCGGAGCGTTCAATACGTGTAAGGGCGCAGCGTCGGCGGCACACATTTACGGAAAAAATATCGTCGGGGCGGAGGCGTTTACGTCCGGCGGCGAAGAACGCTGGCTGCATCATCCCGGTTCGATTAAAACACACGGCGACCGGGCGTTCGGCGAAGGAATTCAGCGGTTTGTATTTCACCGGTATTCAATGCAGCCGTGGGCGGACAACATCGTCCCCGGCGGTTTGATGATGGGACCGTGGGGACTGCATTATGAACGTTCGCAAACGTGGTGGGAACAGTCCAAAGCGTGGCACGAGTATTTGACACGGTGCCAATTTATGCTCCGGCAAGGCGAATACGCTGCGGACATTCTTTATATGGAAAACGAGGAATTGCCGCAGGGCTACACCGGCGGTTTTGCCGACCATCCCCGCAAGGGTTATCAATGGGACCAATGTTCGGCACATTTGGTTAAACAGTTAACGACAGCCCGCAGCGATAGCAAGGACGAAATACTGCTCGTTTCGCCGGGCGGTTTGAAATACAAAATTCTTGTCCTGCCGGAACAGCACACAATGACGTTAGAGTTGCTGGAAAAATTGAATGAACTGGTGAAAGCCGGCGCAGCGATTATTGCGAAGGAACCGCAGGGGCTTCCGGGCTTGTCTTACACAAAGGAACAGCAAGCGGAGTTTGACAAAATTAAAAAGCAACTTTTTAATGAAACAACCGTCCGCCGTGTTGGCAAGGGACAAATCCTCTGGGGCAAAACCCCCGAAGAATTTTTTGCGGAACAAA
>JAISJZ010000153.1 GCA_031261125.1 Planctomycetaceae bacterium
CCGCCATTATACCAAGCAAAAACCACGCTGACAAGCAACGGTCAATACAAAAAAGCGGGAAACGGCGTTTCCCGCTTTACAAACACTAGAACCCTAATCTCATTCCCCAGTGGAATGTCAACGCACTGTATCGGTGCGCCAACTCCGTGTTGAACCGGGCAAACATATCCGCCCGCTTATTCAGCGTCATATTGACATTCGCACCGACATCAGCCCGATTCTTGTTCATCGACGCTCCCCAAATCTTGAATGCGGGGAAATCACCGAACGATGCTCTGACTGCCGTATCGCTCTGTGTCCAGTCGAGAACCCACGCCGCATACACCGACGGATTGACAACGTTTCCGCCGAGCATCCGTACTGAACGCCCAAGCCGCAGTCCCATTGTGCTTAATAAACTGCAACTGTCATCGCTGCGGAACCGCAACGCTAAATCCGGGTTGCCGGCAGCGTGTTCCCGGTATCCTTCTTCACCGAACCAAATCAAGTCGGCACCGGCATAGGGCGTAACTTCAAACTGTCCGAACAGCAACTTTTTTGCCCCTTCGATAGACGCAAAAAACGTTGTCCCGTTATGCCGGCTGTTCAGTTGCGTATCGAACGCCGGAGCGGAACGCCGTAAATCGCAATCACTGAATACGAACCCGGTAGAACCGGCGAGCGACCACGCATCACTGCCGACCCAGTTGCCGTAGAGCGAAATCAGATACGAACCGATTTTGCCTTTTTGGAACACCTCATTTGCCCGGACTTCGCTGAAATAACCGCCCATTCCTAAACCGACGGACGAATGATAATCAATGCTCTTGTCGAATCCTACATTGAAACCGTAAGAATCCGCTTGGAATTCGGGAACATCGGCTTTCTGATTCAGCCGCAGATAATCACCGTAATTTTGGAACCAAATGTAATTTTCCTGGCAATGAATATGCTGCAAGCGGACAGTGTTTGTTTTACCGTCGTGCAGAGCCAGCGGTTCACGGAGGAAACGGAGCCGGTCGTATGTTGCGGAATTGAACTGCGTGACGGCACGCTGCGTCATAAACGGCATTGCCGTTTGAATGTACGGGGCAAGTTGCCCGATGATGCCGCCGCGATAATCCCGCGGCTGTTTGTAAATGGCGGCGAATACGTCAGGGTCGCCCAATCCTTGCAGCACTGCCCGCTGACCGTCCGATAAGTACGATGTTGTCCCGCTGCTAAACACCGCTAAATCAACAGCAATACTGCGGGCGGCACTGCCGGTATCTGAACTGACGGAATAACCAAGAACGTTCAATCCGTCATCGGCATCGGCAAGGAAATGAATACCGCCGTCAATACCATCAACCGTCAGCGTTGAGCCGGAACCGGTTTGATTCTGAACAGACACGCCGTCGAGTTTCAGCGTTCCGTCTTCGGCAATGAAAATATCATATTTCTTTAACAACGATGATTCGGTTTCCGAGGCACTGCCGATAAGATTGACAAGCACCACATCGACAGTACCGGTGCCTTGGGCGAAGTTGAAACCGTTGCTTGCGACAATCTGGTCGCTGGAATTTTCGTTGATTTTAACATAAATTGTTGTCCCGCCTTCGTAGTTAATGTTCTTCGCAGCGAATCCTGATAAACCGGCATCGGCACTGTGTCCGATGACTTGTTTGGAACCGGTCTTAAATAAAACGGTGTTGTCAACGTATCCGCGTCCGCCGAGTGTTGCATTGTCATAAACGACGGTTTGTGAAGCGGAACGTCCGTTGATAAAAGCGGTACCGCCGTAGATATGCGTTGTTCCGTTCGTTTCGATGTCCGAAGCGAATGTCAACGTTCCCTTGCCTTTTTTCCAAACATCGCCGGTGCCGATGATTTTCTGTTGCAGCGTTTCTTCGCCGGTAATGTCGAACAGCACCGCGGCATCTTTATTCACGACGGCAATATCACCGCTGCCGAGCGATTGAACGCCTGCAACGTCAATCCGTCCTTGTTCAATCAACGTACCGCCGGTGTAAGTATTCTGACCGGTTAACGTTAATAGGCCGCTTCCGGTTTTCGATAATACGCCGGCACCGCTGATAATACCTTTGTAGGTCCCGCTTTGCTCTTTGCTAATGTCGAATTCCATTTCGGCATCGTTCCGAACGTTTCCGGTTCCAAAACCGGACACACCGGCGGAAACGAGTTTGCCGCCGGAAATAACTGTTCCGCCTGAGTAAGTATTTTCACCGGAGAATATCTGCGTTCCCGTACCGGTTTTGATAATGCTACCGCCGCCGCTGATAACGCCGGAGTATGCCGCGTTCCGACCGTTACCGCCGAGCGTCAGTGCAACGCCGGTGCCGGATTCGTTATTCAACACAAGGTCTTGCGTTCCGTTTAATCCGCCGACCGTTGCCGATGTTAAATTGCTGAAAGTCAATTTGCCGCCGACGGCGTTCACGGTGCTGTTTTGCAAAGCGTTTTCGTTTCTTAACACGATTTTCCCGCCGTTGATGTTCGTATCGCCGTTGAACGTGTTTGCTGCTGTCAATTCCAATGTACCGGCACCGTTTTTCGTAATGCTGCCGTTGCCGGTAATGGTTTGCCCGAACGTGCCGCTCGGCGCGTCAAAAATAATTTCGCCGTCATCAATAATGTTGCCGGTTCCTAACGATTTCAATGTTTTGAGCAGGACCGCTGCGCCGCTGCCGACCGTTGTACCGCCGCTGTAAGTGTTCGCCTTGGTTAATGTCAGTGTTTTACCGCCTTGAATTTCAACAGAACCGGTACCGCTGATGGTTTGAGCAAATTCAGAATCCTTGGTCAAATCGAAAATCAACTTGCCGCTCTGCTTGCCGATGCCGGTAACGGCACTGCCGGTACCGAGAGCATCCGCCGAA
>JAISJZ010000270.1 GCA_031261125.1 Planctomycetaceae bacterium
TTCTTAATTCAACCGCCCTTTCAACTCCGCAACGAGTTTGTCTTTCTTGGCACGCACCTGTTCTAACGTGTCCTCGTCCGCTATCACTTGCCGCTTTCTGTTTTACCGGTGAAAACCCACGCCTTTTGTACTTTCTTTTTCACCGTTTTTTTCTTTGCCGTCTTTTTTGTAACTTTCTTTACCGCTTTTTTTGTCGGTTTCGGTTTGAACCAGTCCGCAAGTTCGGCATTGATTTCCTCAATCGAAAATTCATCGGGATTGTAATCGCCAACCCATTCGAGAATTCCATCTTCGTCCTTCGACGGGTCTTTGAGAAGTTCCAAAATGTTTTCGTAACCCCAAACACCGCCGCAGTCCTCCGGCGGACAATTCAACTTTCCGTCCAGCACAACCGGGACATCGCCGCTGTAATCAACATCGGGATTTTCGACGACAATATCGTGGTACCAACTGTCGCCGAAATCGTATTCATAGCGAAGTTTCATTTTCTTTTCGGTTAAATACGTCAAATCGTATTTTGACGCATCTTCTCCGCCGAATTCGCCAAACGGGGTGTCAAAGTCCTCAAAGGGTTGTGCCAAATAATACGTTGCGTCATCCCTTTTTCCGACAATGAACTGCGAAAGATGCGAGTTTGTCCAGCCCATAACGATTTGCAGGACATTGTGCAAATCACAGAGCGAAAAGAAATTCGGCACGATAAACCGCCGCCAAATCTTGGTATCGTTGAGCGTAACTTTCAGTTGCAGCAACCGCGGCGGAACGCCGGACTTTCCTTTGCGGGTTGGCTTCGGCTCGGTGGAATCTTTCATCGCCCGTGCCACTTTGTTCAAAAACGCTTTGTCTGAATTGTTCATTGTGATATTTGGTTGTTGATTGTTAGGGATGAATGGCAAACAGTGTATCAGATTTGTATTTGGTTTTCAATATTCTTTCTCCACTGCGATATGTTACATCAAGTAATCTGCGCCAATTGGGGCGGGACAGCCGTTTAGAAACGTTATTTCAGTTGATTCATCAATGCCTGCCGATTCTGCATTATCTGTTCCGGCAACGATTTTGTACTCAATTCTTCGAGACGATTGATGGTGTCGAGCATTTCCTGTTTTAAGCCCACCGGTGAATCGCTTTTCAATGATTTTCCTATCAGAACATTGTATCGTTTTTGCAACTGTTTCCGTTCCTGATATTTGAGCCAACAATCCCGGCAAAGAGAAGGACGCGCCCAAACGTATGTCCCTGCTTCCTCAAACCAAAAACGTTGAACTTCTTTACCCCAACAAAACTCTTCATGACATTCTTTGCAAATAAACCAAGCGTCGATATACCAATGACGCGGAACAACGGTAAAATGCTGGCGATTTATATCGGCTCGTATTGCCGACGATAAATCCAAGCGGACGGCTCCATAAAAGAAGTATTCTGGATATTGTGCCACATCAATATTCCCGGTCATATTAAACCAACTGCATTTTTTATTGAATAGAGACATCTGGTAAATGAACAAAGAGGTACTATATTGTCGTTATCCAAAAATGATGGCGGGGCAACCCCGCCGCTAACTTTTAGCGTCCCAAACGTTGCGCCAACTCGTTCACGAGTTCGTTTTTCTTAACCCGCACCTGTTCCAGCGTATCGCGGTCTCGAATCGTTACCGTTCCGTCCTGCACTGTTTGACCGTCAACGGTGATGCAATACGGCGTGCCGATTTCGTCTTGACGGCGGTAGCGGCGACCAACGGCACTCTTGTCATCGTAGAAAACGGACAGCGACTTTTTCAGTTCGCCGTAAATTTCCGTTGCAATTTCCGGCATACCGTCTTTCTTGACGAGCGGAAACACTGCCGCTTTAATCGGCGCCAACCGAGGATGAAATTTCAAATACACCCGCTCCTGCGGCTGTCCTTTTTCGTCCGGCGCGGTATCGACTTGATACGCTTCGCAGAGAAACGCCAATGTCGCCCTGTCCGCACCGGCAGACGGTTCAATGACGTGCGGAACGAATCGCTCTTTCGTCAAGTCATCGTAATACGACAAGTCCTTGCCGCTGCCGCGATGTTTCGGTTGACCGCTTTCCAATTTTTCGACAACAAGATTGTTGCCGTCCTTGACAAGTTTGCCTTCGGCGTGCGAACGCAAATCGAAATCGCCGCGGTGAGCAACACCTTCCAGTTCGCCGTATTCGCCCGGCGGCAGAAACGGAAATTGATACTCAATGTCTGCCGTGCCGCAAGAATAATGCGATAATTCGTCTTGGTCGTGTTCCCGCAATCGCAAGCGCTCACCGGCAAGTCCCATTTCGGTGTACCACGAAAACCGGCGGTCGCGCCAATACTGATACCACTGCGGCGATTGCGACGGATGACAGAAAAATTCGATTTCCATCTGTTCAAATTCCCGGCTTCGGAATGTAAAATTGCGCGGCGTAATTTCGTTGCGGAAACTCTTGCCGACTTGGGCAATGCCGAACGGAACGCGAACCCGCGTGCTGTCGCAGACGTTTTTGAAATTGACGAAAATTCTCTGTGCCGTTTCGGGACGCAAAAACGCCGAATCGTCTTCGCCGCCGAGTGCGCCGAGAGTCGTTTTGAACATCAGATTAAACTCCCGCGGTTCGGTCAGTGTTCCGGGATGTTTGGCATCAGGAGCAAGAACGTTGTTAAATGACGAAAGTTTTGAGATGGATTGAATCGCACCGTCCCATTGCAGCGTTTCGGCATCCTTTTTGCGGATACCGAAAAACTTCAATGCGGCTTCGTCGAGGTATTGCTGCGTATTTTCAGGTTCCATTGTGGTTACGAAAACTTTCTGCTGTTGTCTGCCGTCTGCTGTCTGCCGACTGCCGGTAACCCAGCGACCAATCACGTGGTCATATCGGTATCGTTTTTTCGATTCGCGGCAATCGACCAT
>JAISJZ010000336.1 GCA_031261125.1 Planctomycetaceae bacterium
CGTCCTTTGCCTGCAACACAAATGCCGCCGCCGTATTGCTTGCAACTATTTCCCGTTGCGAAAATGTTGACGAGTTTATAGGTTTGTTTGTCATCGCCGCCGTTGATATAGATGCCGCCGCCGTTGCCCAGCGATTTATTGCCTATCAATGCAATGTTGCGCAATTCGGCGGCTTTCACGTTATCTAAAAACATTCCCCCGCCGAGATTGTTGCGGAAAACAACGTTGGTCGCAATAATCGAACTATTTTCAACCTTTAGACCGCCGGAACTGACCCGACAAACGGCTTTATCCGCAGGTATTTCCCCGTCGAAATCGGAAGGATCGTTGTTCCGGTTTCCCTCGAAAAGGACGTCGCACAAAACGAGCGTACTGCCCCCCAGGCGGCGAGCGCCCCGCCGCCGTAACTTGCCCAAAATTTTTTCATATTCTCCGGCGGTTGTTTATTACTCTCCGTAAATGCGCACGCATTGCCGATAAAGGCGCAATCGAAAAGTCGTACGGTTGCACCAGCTGCCAGAACGGCTGAGCCGTGGTCCCAGCCGCCCACAGCACTTTTGCCCAGACCGGCGTTAGTAAAAACGATTCCGGCGAAGTCAACTTGGGAACCGTCTGCCATACAGATACGGTCAGTCAAATGTTTTCCGTCAAAAACCAATTTTTCCTGTCCGAGGGAAACAATCGCGGTACTCCCAAAATCTTTTGCTTTCCAATTGATGTAGGGATGGTTATGAGTGCGATGATTCTCTTTCGTTGTTCTGACGATGATAATATCATTTTCCTTGGTTTTCGACGCTTTCTGCACAGCGTCATACGTCTTTTCCGGGTCCAGCACCACGATGATGTTCGCCCCTGTCCAATTCAGTTCGGGATATTTTTGCTGCAAGAAAAGTTTTTCCTCATCGGAGAGCCGCGTTAAATCCTGCGGCGGCGCGGGAAGGGAGAGCGGCTGGGAAGAAACGTTGTCCTGTTTCTTGTCGTCTTTTGCGATGCCGGGAACAGGAGTCGGCGCGACCGTTTCCGTCTGTTTTTCCGGCGAGGACGCTGCTTTGTCAACGGACGAAGTGTTTTGCACTTCGGACGCGGTCGGCGATTTCAATGCCGCCGGTTTGTCAACGGACGAAGCGTTTTGCACTTCGGACGCGGTCGGCGATTTCGATGCCGCCGGTTTTGGATTGTGGAAGAGCAACCATCCGATGCCGAAAAGCAGTACTGCGGCGAGACCGCCGACACCTGCCATCCAATACGGAAATTTTTTGGACGAAAAATATTCGCTGCTCTTTCTGCTAGTATCGATTATAGGAACACCCTCTGAACGCAACGGTTGCGAGGTTGCCGGTTCGGGAAATGCCGGAAACGCCGGTTCGGTAACCGGAGGTACTACCAACGGTACCTCTGTTTTTGCTTCGGGTTCTTTTGGCTTCGCCGCCATTGCCTTGACAAACGCTTTGCAACTTTCGAAGCGGTCATTGCGGCGTTTCGACATCGCTTTACGAATAGCAGCGTTAATGTGTTTCGCAACATTAGGAATCAATTCCGCTTCATCATTCAAAGCACATTCCCGCAAAACTCCGACATCTTGAGTTTGGAACGGCAAATGTCCGGCAATCAGTTCGTAAGCCGTTACCGCCAGCGCATACTGGTCTGTCTTGGCATCTTGCAAGCGTCCTCGCCATTGTTCGGGTGCCATATAAGGACGCGTTCCCGCCATATCCATCGGCGTTTCACTCACATTCATCATCGTAGAACGAATTTCGGCAGCCAAACCGAAGTCAATCAATTGAACGCCGTCTTCCGGGCTGACCATTATGTTCTGCGGCTTGACATCGCGGTGCAACACTTTCCTTTCGTGCGAGTAATCAAGTGCGCGGGCGACTGACCAAAGAATTTGAATGGCTTCCGAAGCAGGAAAGTTGCCGTGTTGCTTAATGTAATCTTTCCGGTAAACGTCAAGCGTTTTACCGTTGATAAATTTCATCACGACATAAAGTCCATGATCGGGGTCGTCGATCAGTCCCATCACGGGACAAATATGCTGATGCTGAATCGCGTGGACTTTCAGGAAGGTGTCGCGCACCTGTCCCATTGCCATTTCGGCGTTACGAATTTCCGGCGGAACCAATTTAATGACGACATTTCGTCCCGCCATAAGGTCGCTGGCTTTCTACGCTCCGCCCATTCCACCGCGTCCAAGACGTTTTTCGAGACGATAATTATTACCGATCGCAACGCCTTCGCCTAAAAAGGCACGGACAGCGTGATCGTTACCGTGAAAAACCGTTTCATCAATTCCCGGCGGACTCACCGGATTCTGACCGCCGACCGTGTTCATATTGTTCAGCGACTGCTGCATCAGGGAATCATTGGGCGAACGCTTTGGTGCCGACTTCTGCTGCGGCGGAGTAAAAATCGTTTGCTCCGGTCCAAGAGAATCACGCTCGTTAGGATTTGTCATCGTATCCTCCTTCTTTCTGGATTATACATTGTGTACAGATTCGGTCAACGGATTTCGTCCGCTTACTTCGTGCGCGGCTCGGACTCCGGCTACCGCAATCTTATGATTACGATTCTGACTGACTATTTCGCAACGAAAAAAACTTGTTCACCAAAAGTAATTGACTGATCGGGAATGAGCGGATGGAGTTCGTGGCAGTCTAATGGCTGATCTCCGATCATAACCTGATGATAACCGTTTTGTAACGGTTCAATCCAGAACGTATTATTGATGTACAAAATCCGGGCGAAACCATCGCCGAGACCGCTATCGGAAAGGCAGATGGCATCGTCACGGGAACTTCCAATCGTTGCGCTGCGGAGCAATAAAAGATATTCACAGTTTTTGGCAAACGGATCATGGCGGCAAAACCGGATGGCGTGATCCAGTTGTGCTAAAACCGGTTCCGGTTGCTTCGTTTGTTTGCCGATCCGTTCGGCAATATGCGAACGGTTTCGATCCGTTACCAACGATTTCTGACGCGAAA
>JAISJZ010000363.1 GCA_031261125.1 Planctomycetaceae bacterium
TTTTTCCAAGCATCATCGCCGAACACGCCCGCTTTGGAGTAGTCGAACCGCTTGAAACCGACCTTGAATGCCGGTGAATCATCGGGCAGCGTAAATTCTCCGTGTTTCGGGTCTTTGAACTTCGGGTCGGCAACGAGCGAACCGGTATCGTGTTCCGACGCTTTTTGCCAGGAAGCAAAGTCCGTAAAACCGCCGTTTTTTGCCGGAAACGCCTTGCTCCTATCCGCTTTCGGATTCCAGTACAGATTCTTGTCGATGAAAACCTTATTGTCGCCCCAACGGCTGAAATAGTCCGTTGTCCACGGATGTCCGAACAACACGCCTTCGTCCCAAAGAATAATGTTGTTCTCTAAGTAAAACGAAAGATGTTCTTCAATCCTGCTCCGCTGCAACTGGTCGGTCAAACTGTATGCTAAAATGTTATTGCGGACAACGTTTTCCCTGCCGTAATGCTGATGGAACAAACCGGTCTTCACCCGATACACAAGGTTATTCTCCAACACGATGCCGGTTGAACCTTCATCGGTATAAAGTCCCCAGCCGCCGTAAGAATAAGCGTAAATATCGTGCATTACGTTGTTAGAAACCGTTGTGCCGGGCGAAACGCCGAGGGTATAAACGCCGCCCATATCGCTCAAAACCCAATGACCGAGATGATGAATGTGATTGAATTCGACCGCGTTGTGATTTGACCGCGTCGGCTGATACCCCCACTGCCAGCCGACGGAAACGCCGGTATAGTAGAATTCACTGATGTCGTTGTGCAGCACTTTGTTATAGGACGTATGTCCGAGCCAAACGCCGATGCCGCCCAAGTCAAACTGCCCGCCGCTGCGTAAGATGTTATTTTCAATGAGGTTGCATTCGGTTAAGCCCGTTGTGTCGTGGTCGGGTTCCCACGCCTGTCCGACATACACGGCACCGCCTCCCAAATCGTGAACGTAATTGTGAACGAACCGGCAATCGTTACAGTTGCGGAAAAATCTCACGGTATTACCGCCGATGTGAGCAAATTCGCAATTTTCAAACGAAATGTTTTTACATCCGTCGAGTTGCACCGCAAAGGGTACCGTGATAGCGGATTGTCCAACGCTGTGTCCTTTTTCCGGCAGAATATAACCGGCGTATTGAAACTTCAAACCGTTGAACGATAGATTCGTAATTAGTTTGTCTTTCGCATCTTTGGCGGTGTTACCTTCAAATTTCAAGAACGCATCGGCAACCGGCGCAACAACATCCGTTTTTGTCATATCTTCGTTCGGCAGCGGAATGTACGACAAAGTTCCGTTCCGGTCGAGAAACCATTCTCCGGGCTGATTCAACGCTTCTTTATAATTTTCAATTTGATAACGCTGCCGGGGTTCCCACTCCATAAAATTCCAAACCGCCGGTCCTGTGAAGACCATTATCCGCTTGTCAAAATCAATGCCAGCCAAACGGTGCGCTGACGTTTCCCACGAATGATAAACCCGAACTGTTACGTCCTTTAACTGTTCTTTCGGAATGCTTTTCAAGGATTCAATATCTTTAAGAGTTGCAACGAATGCCCGGTTCGGCATTGCGGTCTCTTCGCCTGTGAGCGGGTCAACAGCAATGTCCACCGTCTCTTCGGTATAGAAGTAGCCAATGTTCGGTTCCGTGTAGTTCGGTTCCCGGCAGCGGACTACCCGTTTGCCGTTGATGTACAGTTGCTCGAAATACCATTTTCCTTCGGCGACTTCGGGAATCTGTGCCGTCCAAATGCCGTTGTCCCCTTTTTTCCAACCGGTGATTTTGCGCCCGCCGGTGAAAATGACGTTTTGTCCGTCTGCCGCTTTATAGGTAATCGGCGTTTTTTCGGTACCGGTATCTTCCGGCGTGAAAATCACCGGTTCGGTCAGCGGATACACGCCGGCTTGAAACTCGACGGTAATCGGCTGGTCTTTCGGCAATTTTCGGACTTCCTGTACTGCCTGCTGCAATGTTTTGACAGCACCGTCCGGCGACACGGTAAATGTTGCGGCGTTCGCTGCCGCAGTGAAAAGACAGACGGCAAGAAAAACAGTGAGCGGTTTCATAGCGGAGGGCAGGGGATAGGATTGTTCAGCCGAGCGGAACCTGTTGCCGCTTTCTGTAAAAGGGAACTGTGAGAACTACTTTTTACCACAAAAAAAGAAGGAAATAAAGAGTTTTTAGAACCTCCCGAAAATAAATTTTAAGGCGTACATAATTTTTCCTATTTTTCCTAATCGGAATAACCGATACAGCCGATACAGTGATTACACTTGACCCCGATGAATACTATGTTCCGCACATTCCTGTTCCTTCTTTCGTTTTTCCTGTTTCTTTTTCCTTTGCTTGCGGCGGAAATCCGGTTGAAAAGCGAACCGGTGCAATGTACGCAAACACTCATTGCCCTTGGCGATGTTGCAACGGTTGTTGGAAATACGGCGGAAGTTGAAGAACTGCGGCAGACCGTTCTGTGCGTTGCCCCGCAGGACAGCGAAACACGGGTATTCACCAAAAATGAACTGCGGTCGCTGTTGTCGCAACTGGGAATTTCCTCATCGAAACATCAAATTACCGGTGCGGAACAAATTACGCTGACGGCGGTAAATCCGACGAAAAATTCGTTTATTCAAGAATTGCCGCGGCAAAGCAGAAGCAAACCGTCGCCAATCGTTACCGCAAACTACTCATACAAAAAAGAGCAGGACGATTCGCAACGGTTCGTAGTACCCGCAGCCGTCCGTTCGGTCAACCCGCTGCGAAAAGATAACTTGCCGGCACCATTTATGAATACGTTGGAAACACAGATTGCCGGGGCGATAAATGTCTTTTTGAGTTCAAACAGCGAAACGAAAACAACTTACAAAATCACCGTTCACTTAACGCAGGAACAAGCCCGGCTCTTGGTAACGAGCGGACAAATCGAAGATATTACAGAACTTAACGAACGGGAAACGGCACTTCCTGCTTCAACGAGAAAATTTACATTACAGATGCAAAAACGCAGCGGGTCGGGAGAACCGGTTTACGCGAACGTTGAAGCCGAAGTTACGGTGCTGTATCAGGCGGCTGTACTGAAACGTTCTTTGCCGAAAGGTGCGCTTATTTCCGAAAGCGATGTAATGCTCAAGCAGGTTGATAACGTTAAGGGCGAAGTTTTTACGGGCATCAGCGCATTGACCGGTCAGGAAACGACGGGTTCGCTTCGGGAAGGCAGCGTGATTACAACGGGAATGGTGAAGAAGCCGACCTGGGTTCATAAAGGCGACATTATAACAGTTCGGGTTCAGAACAACGGTATTTTCGTCCGCACCGAAGGAACGGCATTGCAGGACGGCACGGACGGCGGTACGGTTTCCGTTGAAACGATTCCGTACAAAAATCCGTCTGTCCGCGGTCGGCAAGCGAAGCAGGAACCGGCAACGTTCTTGGCAAAGGTTTGCGCCCCGAAGACGGTTGAAGTATTTGCCTCGCCGGTGAATATCGGAAATTGATCATTAACCATTAACTGCGGATACCTAAAATGACAACCCGTAAAACACATATTCTCTTTATTTTTAGCGGTCTGTTTTTATTTTCCCTAGTTAATTTTCCCCTGTCAATTAAAGAGGCGTGCGCCCAGTCCGGTTCGCTCGGCGGGACGACGGCACTGATGCGTTCCAACGGCGAACGGCTGAAAATGTCGGAGGTTTCCCGGATGTACCAAGCCGCTCCCCGGCAAAAAGTGTATAAGGAAAACGATTTGATACAAGTTCACGTCGTTCACAAGTGGTCGTTCAACAACACGGCGAACAATCAGCGAAAGAAAAGCATCAAGACGAAATCGAAGGTCTCGGCGTGGTTCAAGTTGCCGGACAGTATCTTTTCGTTTCCAATAAAGTCGGACGACCCGCTGCCGGAAATCGGGGCGGAACTTGACCACAAGACGCAGAATCAAGGCAACCTGCTGCGGCGGGAGACGCTGGAATTCGACATCGGTTGCCGAATCACGTCGGTCTATGAGAACGGCAACTTGTTTGTCGAAGGAACGGAGAAATTACAAATCGGCGAAGAGGGCAAAGTGATGCACGTTTCCGGCATTATCAGACCGGAAGACATTGCCGGAAACACGGTGGCAAGCAGCGTAATGGTGGATTTGGCGATAGAAGAGGTACCAAGCGGGAATGTATATGACACCGCCCGCCGGACTTGGGGCGCACGGCTGATTGAACATTGGAAACCGCTGTAAATAGTTTTACCGGTCTTTCACCAACTTTTTGAATGCTTCGATACCGCGTTCAATCGTCGCTTCCGTTGCCGAATACGAAATGCGGAAGTGCGTGTCTCGCGTGCTGAAAACACCGCCGGGAATAATGAGCATTTCGTACTTCTTTATCGCCTTTTCGACAAACTCCGTTGCCGTTCCCCACGGTGCTTTCGGAAACATATAAAACGCCCCTTCCGGCGGCACGACATCGTAATCATCTTTCAGCGCATTGTACAGCATCATCGCCCGCTTCCGGTAACTTTCGATTTGCTCTTTCATTTCGACATCCAGCGAAGCCAATGCCCCGTATTGCCCGACGTGCGGAGCACAAACGAACGTGTATTGCTGGAATTTAAGCATCTGTTCAATGAATTCCGCCTGTCCGTGAACAATACCGACACGCCAGCCCGGCAAACCGTGACTTTTGCTGAATCCGTCCATCACCAGCGTTTGAGGGTTAAACTCCGCCGGCGACGTGAATTCCTTGAAACAAAAAGTTCGGTAAATCTCATCGCTGATAAGCAGAATGTTGTGTTTTGCCGCTAACCCGGCAATCGCTTTTACCTCATCGCGGGACGCAACTTTACCGGTCGGATTGGCAGGCGAATTCAGGATGATGACCTTCGTCTTCGGTGTCATCGCCGCTTCAAGAACGTTGATGTCATAATGGAAATTGGGGTAGGTGCTGACAGGAACCGGTACGCCGCCGGTCATTCGGACGAGAGCATCGTACATCACAAAGTACGGGTCGAAAAAAATCACCTCATCGCCGGGGTCAACGGCAACAAGCAGTGCTAACGCCAACGCTCCGCTGGTGCCGCTGGCAATGAACACCTTGCGGTCGGCGTGTTGATACTTCACATCAATCCGTTTTTGCAGTTCGTCCCGCAAGGCGGCGAGTCCCTGTGTCGGTGTATAGCCGCTCTTCTTGGTGTTGATGGCTTCAATCATTGCCCTGCGTGCTTCTTCCGGGGCATCGAAGTCCGGCTGTCCGATAGAAAGATTAATAGGGTTCGGAATGGCGGCGGCGAGGTCGAACACTTTCCGAATCCCGGATGCTTCAAAAGTACCGGCACGTTTAGAAATCCAGCGGGATGACATAGAAATTGATAATTGATGATTGGTAACGGGAAACAGGTCATATTATCCGCTGTTATTTGCCGTTGTCAATTCCCTAAAACAAATTTGTCAAACTTTACCGGTTGCGGTAAATGTATTTTCCGTTTTGATTCCCCTCTATAACTGTCAGATGAATTGCCGAAAGATAGAGACGGTGTACTCTTTCGGATTTCCGCAATGGAAGGCGTATCGCGGTGAGTATTCCCGTGCGCCGGAATAAACTTCCGTCCGTTTTTCAGAAAGGTTCACCTTTTTCTTCCGTTAAAACAATGAAAATGAAAACGTCTGTTCTTCGCTGGGGGATATTTGCTCTTATTGCTTGCTGTTCCGTGCCGCCTGTGTTTGCGCAAGGGGTAATGCTCCGCTGCGTCGGAGCGGTTAACGAGTCCGTCGGCGGTGTCGCTGCGGCAATGCCGATTGATGCGAGCGGCGCACTGTACTGGAACCCCGCAAGTATTTCGGCGTTCAAACAGAACGAAATCCAAATCGGTGTCGAACTGATTCAGCCGCACAGCAGGGCAACGGCGGAAATTCCCGGTACGCCGTTCGTTGATTCCCGAAAAAGCGAAACCGGTATTACACCGGTTCCCAGTATGGCGTTTGTTTGGAAACGCTGTCCGAAATCGCCGTTGACGTTCGGACTTGGTGTTGCCGGTGTCGGCGGTGCCTCCGCATTGTACGCTCATACGGCATCATCACCGTTGGGAACAGCGTTAGACCCCGCATTGGGTACCGGTGCCGGTGCAACGATTGCCAACAGCATATTAGGCAAATCGTCCAACGTGATTGTAATGCAAATCACGCCGACCGTGTCAATGCAAATCACGGACAAATTGTCCGTCGGGGCGGCACCGGTTATTGATTTGGCATCGTTAACCATCAATCCGATGTCGCTCGGCGGCATCGTCGATGATTCGCTTGTTTCCTACGGTACCCGTTATGCGTGGGGCGGCGGTTTTCAAATCGGAACGTATTACGATTTCAAAAATCATTTCAAAGCCGGTTTTATGTTCAAAAGTCCGATTTGGGCGGAAAACATTTACTTCTCCGGCGTTACACAAACCGGACCGCACGCCCGCAGTTTCGACCTGAACCTGCCGCTTACATTAGCCGGCGGTTTATCCTTCGACGGTTTCCGCAACACGATTATCGGCTTCGATGTCCGGTACCTTGATTATGCTCATACTGCCGGTTTCAAGAAGGGATTAAATCCGCTGACCGGCGTTGTTGAAGGATTGGATTGGGACAGCGTGTTCTCCATCGGTGTCGGTGCAGAACACCGGTTCACGAACAAACTAAAAGGACGTATCGGTTATTCGTGGAACGAAAATCCGATACCGAGCCGCAGTACCGTATTGAATGTTTCCGCTCCGCTGCTGTCGCAGCATCTTCTAACGTTCGGTTTCGGTTATGAGATTCAGCGGAACCTCGAATTTTCGTTGACATACGCTCACGCTTTCAGAGCGAATGTTTCCGGTATGTATCCTGACCCGCGGCTGCCGCTGTTGATAAGCAACGAAGCGTCCGCCGATACGGTTTCGGCTGGTATCAGCAAAAAGTGGTAAAAAGGCCGCCCGGCACGGACGGCTGTTAATCGCTATTTTGCCTTTT
The DNA here is from genome assembly GCA_031261125.1 of Planctomycetaceae bacterium. Lineage (GTDB taxonomy): Bacteria > Planctomycetota > Planctomycetia > Pirellulales > Thermoguttaceae > WRKP01. The sequence continues at coordinate 6,965 of JAISJZ010000363.1, forward strand.
CGCCGTCCTCATACTTCCTATAAACTTTAGCACCGGCGTCAATACCGCCGAGAATCTCAATTCTATCACCCTTTGTTTGACCGGTCGGAACTTTGCGTTTCTCGGTTTTACCGTTATCGGCAACGAACAGATAAGCGTGATTGTATGAATCGTCTTCATATTCTTCCCGCTTCAACGCAGTTGCCGGAACAAGCAGCGTTTCTTTCTTGTCATAGACCGTCAATTCGACCGAACAACTCATATTCGGATAAATTTTCGCACTGCCCGGTAAATCGGCGGAAAGAATCGCCGCATAATCGTTTGCCGGCGACGGTATGTCGTTGCGGTTCACCACCTTGACTTTGTACCGGCTGTTCGGAAATGCCGCCGGTACTGAAACGCCCTGCGTTCCGGTATTGACCCAATGCAAATCCTTCTCCGCAACCAAAGCCCGAATGAGTGACGGTTTGGAATCGACAATCGTGAAAAGCACCTGTCCGCTTTGAACGGTTTCGCCAATTTTCATTGCACCGGCAACAACTACGGCATTGTTCCACTTTCCTTTGCTTAACTTGCCGTTGTACTCGCCGTAATAGACAATACCGTCCGCCGGCGATGTCAGTGTTAAAAATTGCTTGTCCTTTTCAAATTTTTCAAACGATTCAATGAGTTTTTGATGCGTTTCCTTCGCTTTTTCCAGTTTTAATTTTGCTTGTTCTAGTGAGAAGTTAAATGTTTCCTGCGATTTTTGATAATCCAACTCACGCAACTTGGCGGACTCCTTCATCGACAACTCCATCCGCGGAAACATTGTTCCTGTGATATGTTCAACTTCCACCTTGTTGAGGTCATAGTAAAACTGCGCCGATTCGGCAGCAAGTTTGGAACGTTTCAAAATGAATTCCTCGGTATCTTCCACCAAATCGTCCTCGGCGTACATCTTTTCGAGTTGCTTTAATTCTTCTTTCGTACTTTCCACCCGGAATTGGGAATTCTTTATTTGAAGGTCAATCATTTTCTTGTCCCATTCGTGTTCCACATTGAAGAAGTACACGAAATCGTCATCGGCGTATTTCTTGTTCCGTTCAAATACTTCTTTTTGTATCGGACGTGTCCGTTCGAGATACTTGAAGTTAATTTCCTCTTCCTGCAACGCTATTTCACTCAACCGCAAGTCCCGTTTCTTGACAACAAGGGTTTCTTCGTATTTTTTCGGATTGAATTTAATGAGAACATCACCCTTGCGGACTCTCGTACCGTGCGGCACTACTTCCTGCAATTCAAATGCTGCAAATTCTTTCGCTTTCAGTTGAACGGTTCCCGCCTGTTTCGATTCAAACAATCCGCTTAACTTGACCGTGATGCGCAACGGTTCCTTTTTCAATTCGACAGTATCCGGTTTCGGCTCCTCTTTTTTCGGCTCCTCCTTCTTTGCCTCTTCCTTTTTGGGTTCCGTCTTGGCGGACTCCTCC
>JAISJZ010000032.1 GCA_031261125.1 Planctomycetaceae bacterium
GTTGTATAACAAAGTGAAACACTTGAAAGACGCAGTGTTTTACACGGATGATTGGAGTGCATTTGGCAAGGTTTTGCCTGCGGAGCGGCACGTTATTGGCAAGAGCGGAACGGTGATGACGGCGGGAAATCTTGATGTGATTATTGCTGGTTGTCAGCGTTGTTGGCTGATTCAGAGTTATGCAAGATTATTGAACATCGAGTTATTGTTCCTGCCGAGTTATAGTCCGAACTTGAATTTAATTGAACGGCTTTGGAAGTTTGTGAAAAGGAGGGCTTTGTATAACGTCTATTACGAAACCTTTGCTTCATTCAAAGCCGGTATTACCGATTGCTTGCAAAAAGTCAACACCGAATATAAAGAAACGTTGAAAACAACACTGACACCCAACTTCCATATCCTCGAAAATAAATATATTATGGCAAAAGTATACACTTGTGTTTTTTTGCAACGGCAATACAATAGGGAAAACTGAATCCCGTTTCCGCATCTGCCGTTTAATGACCTTTATACCGCTTATCGCCCGACTTGAACAGAATATCGCCCTAGCCGTTTTCGGAAAACGGGATGTCGTCCGTCTTTGCCTTACGGCACTATTTGCCGGGGAACACGTTTTGTTAGAGGACGTTCCGGGTGTCGGCAAAACACTTATTGCCCAAGCGGTTGCCAAAAGTATTTCCGGTGATTTCCGGCGGATTCAGTTCACACCGGACTTGTTGCCTGCCGATATTGTCGGCAGCAGCATTTACAATGCCACTAATCAGGAATTCCGGTTCTCTCAAGGTCCTGTTTTTGCGAACATTCTGCTTGCCGACGAAATCAACCGGACAACGCCGCGGACGCAAAGCGCAATGCTCGAAGCAATGGAAGAGCATCAGGTTTCCGCCGACGGAACCACCTATCCGCTACCGGAACCGTTTATGGTTATCGCTACGGAAAACCCGATGGAATTTGAAGGAACGTATCCGCTGCCGGAAAGTCAACTTGACCGCTTTCTAATGCGGCTGTCCGTTGGTTATCCCAACCGGGAAAATGAATTGAACGTGTTGAAAACACATCAGACGGCAAAACCGATTCAAAGTATTACGCCGGTTTTGTCCTGTGAACAGATTCTTGAAATTCGGCAGGGCGTTTCGCAAGTGAGAGTTGACGAATCCATTAACCGTTATATTCTTGACATAGCGGATGTAACCCGTGAAAGCGATGAACTGCTCGTCGGTGTGAGTACCCGTGGAGCGGTGGCGTTGAGTCGGGCGGTGCAGGCGTTCGCCTTGATGAACGGGCGGGAATTTGTTGTGCCGGACGATGTAAAATCGCTTGCCGCTGCCGTGTTCGCCCATCGGGTAATGCCGAAAACGTATTCGCACGCCAATCAGCGGCAGGCAGTCGAAGCGGTAGTAGAACGTCTCGTGGAATCCGTTACTGTTCCCGTTTGAATTTGTTCGACGGCGTTCAATCCGCTACGGACGGCACCTTCCATTGTTGAAGGAAAACCGGTTTGAATCCAATCGCCTGCCAAGAACAAATTGGAGTACGGCGTTGCCGCCGAAGGACGGTGTGCGTACACTGCCGGACTCGGCGAAAACACCGCATCAAAATATGTCGTTACCCGGTAATGTTTAACGTTAGCCGGCAAGATTTGTCCCCCGCTCTTTTGCGGGAACGTCCTTCGCAGTTGTTCTGTTACCCGTTCTACCAGCGGCAACGCCCCTTTGGCAGTCAATTCATTGTCCGACAAAAGACGGTGCGACGCACTGATAACGACGGTATAGTAAAAGGGAGAACCCGCCTCCTCAAAGATAAACTGTCCCGGTCCGCCGAGCAGCGCAAAAAACGATTGTCCGTTCAACGGCAACGGCTGGTCGAACCAAAGATGAACCGTCGTTACTGCTCCCGGCTCGAACTGGTCAAGTGCAAGCGAATTGACAAATGCTTCGTCCATTTCCGACGCATCGGCAAGTTGTCCGAACCGGAACGATGGTACCGCCGCGATGTAATAATCGAATGAACGTTGTGAACCGTTCGTGAACTGGATGTTAGCAACAGAACTCGTTCCGTCCATTGTTTCCGTATTAAACCGTTCAACCCGCTGTAAAAAATTTAACTCAACACCTTTTTCTTTCAACTTTTTTGCGGCGGCATCATTGTAAATGTTCCGCAACGGTACCTTCGGAATATACACACCGGCAGCGTCTTTTCCCTCGAAGAATAATTTTTGGACGATACATTGCAATGCTTCCGGGGCAACGTTTTCCGGTGTTTCGCTCAATGCACTTAATATCAGCGAAGCAAAGATTTTGTTCAGTCCGTTTTTATTCAGCCCGTCTGTTTTTTGGACGGCTTGTGATAATTGACGCAACAGCAATACCATTTGGATTTTCTCGCGGAACGTCAGAAACGGATTTTTGAACAAGGCAGGCAGATAACGCAACGAACCGGGCAGCAACGGCGACGGGGCGAATGACCAGCGTTTGCCGGAAATGTCCGCGAATGGAATTGCGGTCTTGTGTTCAAAGAACTCGTTAAGTCCGAGTTGCTGATGCAGCGCAAGCAATTCCGTACAGCAGCCGAGAAGAAGATGCTGTCCGTTGTCAATCCATTGACCGCTCTTCGGCTCGTACATACTCGCAACCCGCCCGCCGAGAACTTTTGTTCTTTCAAACAGGGAGACCTGAAGTCCTTTCCGTGCAGCGGACAAAGCAGCGGTAATGCCGGAAAGTCCGCCGCCGATAACGGCAAGAGTAGGCAAGGAAAATTACAAATTACGAATTACCAATGTATTATTGCCAATTATCAAATATCAACTATCAATTATCAATCCCCCCTATCAGTCCGGCTGCAAGTTTTTAGAAACCGAGAGTTTTCAGGAATTTTAGGGGTTGATGAGCGGTATTTAGTGCAACTTTTGTAATTTTATCTTTTGCATCTTTCCAAAAAGACAACAAGGATAAGGCACAACTTGTCAGAGCCGACCGGATTTCTCCCAAGCCCGACCGGCGAAAAACGTGTTTGTCCTCGTCCCGCCAACGGTCTTTCACCAAGTATAGGCGGTTTTATCGTTCTAATTCAGTGAACTTCAATTTGCGCCTCAAGTCGTTTCTGTACATAGAGTTAGGGAACAAGACGGCGGTTTGATGTTGTGGCAGATTATTCAACAAATACGCCGAAGTGCCGAAATTTTTCATACCACTTTTGAACGAGTTGTTCGGGCGGTACAATCCTTAGCGGACGAATGCGGAAAATATTTTATCAGTCAAACACTCTCCCGAAATTTCTCCCAAATTGGGGCGGAACACCGGCTTTTGGTCAATGCTTCAGGATTTGACGAAACGCTGGGTTAACTACTCGGATATACACAATATGATATTAGACGAATGGGGAACTGACCGGGAACAGTATCAGTGGTTGCGCCGCAATTTAGGTAATTTCTCTTGCAAGAACTCGGCGAAGATGTTATCATTGGGGAGCATTTTCACAGGAAAGGAATCCAATGTCAACAAATTTGCAAAAAAGTTACCAAACGGATCTGACGGATGAACAATGGGCGATTCTTCAACCGCTCATCATTTTGCCAGATGGCGGTCGTCCCAAGACGACTGACCTGCGTCAGGTGATGAACGCCATTTTTTATCAACTCAAAACCGGCTGTCAGTGGCGGTTGCTTCCACATACCCCCCCAAATACACAGCCCTCCCGAAGGCACCGTCCGCCGCTATTTTCACTACTTCAAACGCACCAAGCAGTTTGAAAACATCAACGAAGTCCTCCGCCGACAAGTTCGGGTGCAAGAAGGGCGCAATGAAGGACCGAGTTTGGCAATCATTGATTCTCAAAGTGTCAAAGCCGCAAACACCGCAGGGGAAAGAGGTTATGATGCAGAAAAAAACAACGAAATAAAACGGCATTTTTTGGTTGATGTATTGGGCTTACTGATTTGTATTGTGGTTCACACCGCGAACATTCAGGAACGGGACGGGGCAAAGTTGGTGTTGGAAAAGATGTCGAAACAGAACTTGCCGATGTTGAAAAAGGTATGGGCTGACGGCGGTTATAGCGGAGACAAGATGAAGGCGGAAGCAGCAAAATACGATGTGGAATGGGAAGTTGTCAAGCGACCGGAGTTGCATAAGTTTGCGGTGATTCCGAAGCGTTGGGTTGTCGAGCGGAGTATCGGATGGACGATGAATTGGAGGGGACTATGCCGGCACTATGACTACGATTCACGAACAAGTGAAACGAAAGTGCTGCTCACTTCTGTCTATTATATGACAAAACGTCTTAACTAAATAACCTAAATTACGGCACTGCCTCTCAGAGCGTGGGCGTTAATTTAGGGGGACTTGGTAGAGTTATCTGGCGACCGCCGGAGTTTTCTTTCGTGTTCTTCATTGATTTCCCATAAAACTTTCTTTGGTTCTGTCAACCGCGCCGAGAGGTAAAATACAGAGGACAACATTATCTTCGTCTCTGTTGTTCGCAAATCATAATCATATTGCCGACATAAACTCCGCCAATTCATCGCCCAAGCAATACTCCGCTGCACGACTCAACGCTTCGGAACAACAACAAATTTGTGCATCTTCGGTCGCTTGACAACCTCTCATTCCAAGCCGTATTTCGCCGCCTCATTCTTCATCTTCTCTCCCGTATAACCGCCGTCCGCCAATACCTTGCGGCAACGGCTGCCGCTCCGCTCGTTTCAAAACCAATGCCGCTTCACGCCGTTGATTTTTTTTCCCGCCGTCAAAGCCCCTTTCACCTGACGTTCGTGCCGCTTTAACGCTCTGACTGTCAATGACCGCCAAACTCGGCTCGGCATTGCGTCCTGCCTGAAGACGAACTCGTTGACGCAATTCTGTATTGATGCTTTCCAATGTTTTATTGCGTTTGAATCGGTGAAAGTAATCACGGACGGTGCCTTCCGGCGGAAAGTCGTGAGGCAGCATACGCCATTGACAACCGGTCTTGGCTTGATAAAGAATGGCGTTAGGCATTGTAAAACAATAAAACAACCATTGGCAAGGTAAAAGAGACGAAAATTCGTCGTTTTTTGGGAGTGTTCACTTAAAGATAGCCATAAATTTCTGTTGGTACTGCTTGAAAACGTCGGGTATTGTCAACGCGTTCCAGAGCCGTAATGTCAAATCGACCATCAATGGACTT
>JAISJZ010000055.1 GCA_031261125.1 Planctomycetaceae bacterium
AGCACCGATACGGCAAAACCGTTTTTCAATGTTTCGTCCGCTGCGGATGCAAGATTTTTCGCCCTGTGTTTTCTACTGAAACAAAAGAGCGGTACGCCGGAATTTACCGCTGCCGTTGAAAAAACACGGGCAGAAATCATACTGCCGGTTGAACGTCTTCGGTTTGAACAATTCTTGTATGACTTGTACCAATTAGATTCAGGACGCGAATCACTTACCAACGGCTTTTTGAAGAAGAACATCGGCACGGCGGTATGTTTGCAGAACACAAAACAGACGATTAAGGAACTGGCACGGAACGGAAACACAGATTGGCAGCCGGCAGCGTTCAGCATTATACTGACAGAAATTGTCAATAATGTACCGGACGAAAACATAAAGTTAACGAAGGAACAAAAAACGGAATTTCTTGTAAATGTTTGGTGTTCGTGTGCGGAAACGAAACCGGCAGCGTTTCAACTTCTTCTTTCGGATAAACTGCAACTGTTGACGCTGCTGAATCCGCAGCAAACCGAACGGGTCAAGAAAGCATTTGATACGTTTACGAAAAAGCAGCCGGAAATGCTGATTCAATATGCAGCGGAATTGAACCGGCGGGCAAAAGAGGAATCGTTCACCGTACAACTTCGGCGGCTTCAACAGGCGGTTGTTCAGGCAGCAGATATTTCAGATGCAGAACAACAAAAAAGAGTGAACGAAACAGCACCGGCGGCGTTCAATACGTTTTTAACGGAATTCGATTTTGTCCGGTACGGAATTTTTGTTGAGCGCGAAGAAAAGATTTGGAAACATTCCGTTGAGGATTTGCGGAACGAGATTTCGTACAGTGACCCGACACCGGCGGCGGAAGAAGTACGGCAACTTATCGGCTTGGAAAAAAAGACGGCACCGGTTCCATTGTCTGCCGAACAAGAAAAACATTTTGCGGAATTAGAACAGGGACTTCAAATGTTGGCAGCGTTTGCGGTTGAAATGTCTGCCGCCCCCGAACCGGAAACCGCACAGGACACGCAGATAGTGCCGAAACCGTTGGACAATTTTTTGCCGGAGTTGACCGGAAGCAGAACGGTTGACCGCAGTTTACTGCGTTCAGTGTTGGACGGCAAAGCGTATTTTGCGGAACTGACATCAATCGAATCGCTGCTTTATCGGACAGCGTTTTTGTACAGGGCGGTCGATGAGAAAACGAAAAGTCAGGAGAGCAATTTTGCGAAACTGTTGTATCTTCTGGAACAGAAACAAAAAAACGATAAACAAAGTACAGTCTGTTTGTTGAACATACTTCAAGAATTGAACGGCAGCCCCAACGATAAGGATGCCGAATATCACCGATTAGCGCAGCAATTAGTACAAAACAAACAGCGGGATGCTGCCGAAACATTAGCATTGGCATTGCTTGAAGTGAAGGAGCAGCATTTTGACAAGGTGATGCCGCTGCTGGATTCCATTGCGTTCAAAACGCCGCAAGACCTTCGGGCAAGAGAATTCATTGCCGCAACGTTAGGGATTGTGCACCGAGAGAGTGAGGCGGTCGAGCAAAAACGCACGGCGGCAGCATTGGACAATCTGTTGAATTTTCCGTTGTCAGACCAAGAATTGTTTCAGTTATTGCCGCTGCTGGAAAAAACAAAGCGGACGGACGATGCGAAACAGGTGTTGGCACAACTCTCGGCAACAGCGGTTGATAGGCGGATTCAGAATGAGTTGCTGCACCGGTTGCAGGATGCCGATGAAGAACAGAAAGACAACGCGGTGCTGCTGGCACGCAGGGTACTGCGTCATTCAGGTTATTTCATCAATTCGCAGCACTTTGTACTGGATTCGTACATTTTTTGTACTGCGGCAAGAATTCTTAAAAAATATGATATGACAGATTCTGTCATAGAATTATTGGAAAAACGCTGTATGAGTTTTCAGGGTAAAAAAGACGGGATGATTGTTTTAGCCCAACTGTATCTTATTTTCGGCAAACAGGAAAAGGCAAAAGAATTGGCGGTTGAGTTGGCGAATAATCCGCCGCGGGACTCCGAACGCCGCAATGCTATCACGGCACTGTTGCAGCATTTTGAAATGAAAAAGGAATTAGAAGAAATGAATCAGCGGTTATTAGAAAACAGCGGACGATAGTTTGGATTTCACCGTCTCTTTTTCGACAGCGAGAGAACCGTATGGAGTAAATCATCGCGGTTCAACGGTTTTAAGAGAACGGCATCGCAGCCGGACTTTATTGCCTCGCCGTCGTTGTCCATACTCGCCGTCAATGCAATAATCGGTTTGCGGAAATGCTGTTCCCGCAAGTGTTTTGTCGCCTCATAACCGTCCATTATCGGCATCTGCATATCCATCAAAATAACATCAAACGGATTACCGGTTTTTACCGATTCGTTGACTTTTTCCATTGCCAAGGAACCGTTGGACGCGATTTCAACATCCGCGCCGGCATCCCGAAGTTTCGCCTCCGCCACGAGTTGATTGACGACACCGTCATCTACAACAAGGATACGGAAACCGGACAACGGCAAATCAGCACCTCCCGCCGGTTCCGGTGTGTGTTCCTGCGGTTTGGCGGGGCCGTATTTTTCGGCGGATAGAACCGCTGTTGGTTTCGCGGCGTTTTCTTTTGAGTCCGGCTGCCGTACCGGTAAGAACACGGAAAACGTACTGCCTTTGCCGAATTCAGACTCAATCAGAATGTTGCCGCCCATCAAACGCGCCATTCCGCGGGCAATACCCAAACCGAGTCCGGTACCGCCGTACCTGCGGGTTGACGTGGCATCGGCTTGGGTGAACGGCTTAAACAACTTGGCGATTTGTTCCGATGATAAACCGATACCCGTGTCGATGATGTCGATCCGCAGAATCGACGTACCGGGCGTTGTTGCCATAATACTGGACAGCGTTTGAACGGTCTGAAACTGTTCGTGAACGGATGTTGTAATGGAATTCCGTGTTTCTTTCAACATCTGCCTCCGGGAGGCGAGCGTTGATGTGTTTGGAAACACCGCCGAAAACATCGCCGTCATCGTGCGGTTCTCCGGTTCATCGGCGGAATTTCCCTGCAAAACTTTCGTGCGCTGCCGGTTGTATTCCGGCGGAACCACCGATGTTCGGACTTCGACAAATCCCTTGTCCGTGAATTTCAACGCATTGCCGATAAGATTGATAAGGATTTGCCGAATCCGGGTCGGGTCGCCGAGAATCGTTTCCGGCACGGGTTCCACCCATCGAATTCGGTAATCGACATTCGGTTTTTCCTGAATTTTCGATGTCAACATTGTCTTAACATCTCCGACAAGTTGGCGAATGGAAACCGGTATGGATTCCAGTACGATTTTATTGGAATCAAGTTTGGAGAATGTCAGAATATCGTCAATAATGGTCATCAAGTCCTTTGAGGACTTGCGGATGATGTCGAGCATCTGCTCCTGATTCATTGCGAAATTCTCACCGTTTTTGAACGCCGCAAGCATTTCGGCACAGCCGAGAATGGCGTTCATCGGCGTTCGGATTTCGTGGCTCATATTGGCGAGAAAATAATTTTTCGCCTGCACCGCCGATTCCGCTTCCTGTTTCGCAACGACGAGTTCATCAACGGTGGATTCTAACTCTCCGGCATATTCCTGCAATACTTCTTCGGCTTTGTATTGTTTGAGAAGAAAGACCTGAATGACGAAGAAGAACATCAGAAAGAGTATGTACAGCACTGACGGATAGGAACGTGCATTGCGGATGTCCCGTTCCCAATCTTTCCCCCAAAAGTCAACACCGGCAACGGCTTCGACTTCACCGTTTTTCCCATAGATGGGTTCGGCGGCAGAAACCCAATAGCCCCAATCATCGGCAGTCGGTTCCGGGTTGAAATCGGATTGTCCTTTGAAGGCGTTGATAATTTCGGGAATGTCTTCCGGCGGAGCATCGTAAGGGGTCCCGATTTCAGTACGTTGTTCCCGTTCGCCGGTGACTTTTCCGTCCCTGTCCAGGTCATTACCGGAGTCGCAAACGAAATAGATTTTTCCGTCAGCATCTTCCCGCATCGTATAGATAGACGCAACTTGAGTTAATGCTTTCAGCCATTGCGACATTGTTTTGATGACTTGCAGATAATGTTCATCTGTCGGCGGCGTTTCTTTGGTAATGGTTTCGTGTCCTATGGCTTTGAGGGAGACCGCTATGGCTTTTGCCAAAGCGGAGAGGCGTTCCTGCTGCTGGTTTTTCACGCGGACGGCAGTGTAATTGATATTCGAAACACCGGCAAATGCAACGGCAAGGAGAATGCCCCACGAAACGAGCAGCACGATATGGAAACGGCGGTTTTTGAATGTCCAAAACGTGAATCCTGCCATTGCTGAGACGGCAAGGACAGAGCAAATCAACGGCGTAATGTCAGCAGTTAATAAGGACACGGATGAAGAAAAAACAGGAAGTATATGTTCTGCCGCTGCTTCTGCGGCGGCGACGGGTACATTATTGCATAAGTCCATCCTGTTGACAAGCAACGGAGTGAAGTAGCCGGTAAGCGGCCGGGCAACTACTTCGCTCCCTGTCCCGCCTGCTTTCTCCACTGTTCTGCGTTCTTCAACATCGGCGACCAAAAACCGCCGACAACGCCCCGCGCCAGCATATTTTTCATTTTGGCATTTTCAGTAACATACCAGTCGTTAATCGGAACCCGGCTGTCGGTATTGTTGATAAACCCGATAACCGGTTTCAGGAAGACCTCGAAATCAGCCCGGTTATTTGTCAACGCCGCCGTCCAAAGTTCCCAGTCAATTTTGGTGTAATTCTGGCGGGAATCCAGCGGCAAACCGTATTTGTACATTTTTGTTTTGTAAAATGCAATTTCCCTGTCAATGACTTCGCGGGGGAAAAGTTTCAAGTCAAGAATTTCGTCCCACATCAGATTGTACTTCATACTCCAAGTACCGGGCTTGTCAAACGCCAATTTCGTATGGTCACCGTCCGCTGCTTCGGTAACCCAGTGTTTCGCAAAGTCCCCGGCGAGTTTGCGGTATTTTACGGTAATTTCTTTCTTACCCAGCGTGTCCGCAAGTTGCGCATAACCGCCCAAAGCGATGATTGCCTTTGCGGACAAATTGACGTTGTGCGCCAAATGTCCCGCAAAGTCGTCCGTACAAAGTTGATTTTCCGGGTCGAATCCCTTCTCGGCAAGGTATTCCGCCCACTTCGTCAGTGTTTTCCAATGTTTCTTTGCATAGTCCGCATTGCCTTCCCGCTTTGCCAGAGCAGCGCATACGATGATCATATTAGCGGATTCTTCGACCGGCATCTGCCGGTCTTCCGTTTTTTCACCGCCGCCATAGACCTGACCGGTAGCGTGCGGATACGTTCCGATGTCGTGCGGGGCAAACGGAAATTTCCAACGTTCCGATTCCGCATATTGAAACTCCGGTTCGAGCGTTGCCCGCATCAGTTCGGGACTGTAATACAGAAAAAACGGACTCATCGGATACATCATATCAACGGTTGCAATACAGCCGTTGCTGAAATTTTCCTTCGAGAACATCAGCGGAACGCCGTCTTTACCGGCAACCAATTTATTCGCACCGAAAACCTGACGATATGCCAATGCACAGAGTTTGGCGTAATCCGAACCGCTAACAGCAGTCAGCGAGTTTTCTAACTCCTCATCAAAATGGTAGGCGGTCATACGGCTCTTTGCCCAATCATTCCAAGCGTCTTCGAGCATTTTCTCCGTTGTCTTACCGTCTCGTTTCCACCAAGCCCGTAAATCATTTTTGAAATAACGGATACTGTATTCGTCATCGTAAGCCAATACGGAAAATACATCGGCATTGCCCAACTTTTGCTCAACTTTCCAGAGGGAGGTTAACACGAGACCGCTGTCTTTGACGGCATACTTGTCTTGTTTCGGCAACGGCGTTTTCAGTATTCCTGTTGCGGCAAACTCTTCACGGGCGGTCTTTCCCTGCCGGGCGGAAACCTCACCGTCTGCCGACAAAATGAAATGTCCCCAATCAATGCGGACATTATCGCCTTTTCGTTCGAGGACGTTTTGTGTGTCAGTGCCGACTTTGAGGGATTTGATGGTCATTTTGTTGGCGGTAAAGTCAAACGCAACGGGCGGGAGAACCGTTTGCTCCGGCATATTCACGGCAATTTCCGCACCAGCATCGAGATAGAATTCGACATTCCGGTTCGTGCCGTCTTTGGAGCGGACGTTGCAGGTGAGGTACGTTGCCGGTCGGCTCAACTGGTCAAAATGACTCGGCACGAGCGGCGCAAAAAATTCGACATACGCTTCGATGTTGTCATTTTCAAAGCGGTATGTTGTTGTAAGTGAACGAACCGTAACGCTTTTTTGTTCCAACGCCGGAACATCGACGGGTTCGGTTCCCATTAAACGGTAGGGCTTGCCGTCAATACGGACGATAAGGTGCAGCGGATGTTTTGCTCCCGTCCAATGAACGGTTTCGGCATCGGTTAGTTTATCGGCAGGCGACCAAATACTAAAATACGGGTCGTGAACGACAAGCGGCACTGCCGGCGGACGGAAATTGTCGGCAGCATAACCGTTCAGCCCCAACATCAACGACGCGGGCAACAGAAGATACAATAAGGATTTCATTGCGGGAATGGAAATAAAAAAATTAAACGGCTGACAATCTACCATTTTCCAGTTGAAACTGCAATGCTGTCCGCTGTGCCAATGCGGGGTCGTGCGTTACCAGAACCAGCATTGACGTTTCGGCAAGTTCCAGCAGCAGCGTGCCGATTTGGGCGGCGTGTTCCCTGTCAAGATTCCCCGTTGGTTCATCTGCCAACAGCAATGCCGGTTCATACACCAATGCACGGGCGAACGCTACCCGCTGCCGTTCGCCGCCGGAAAGTTCTGCCGGTCGGTGCGTCAGCCGCTCTGCCAAACCAGCACGTTCCAACAAGGCAATGCCCCGCTGTTCCTGTTCCTTGCGGATTCGTCCTTCGGCAAGAAACGGCATCAGTACGTTTTCCAGTGCGGTACACTGCGGTAAAAGGTGATGTTCCTGAAACGCGAATCCGATTTTATGCCGCCGGAACACCGGTAACTCTTTTTCCGGCAAACTTAAAACGTCAATGCCGTCCAGTTGCACGCTGCCGGACAGTGCCGGTTCAAGCGTGCCTAAAATGTTTAACAGCGTGCTTTTGCCTGAACCGCTCGGACCGGCAACGGACATACTTTGACCGTTGTGCAGTTCAAAGGAACAGTCCTTCAAAATCAGCAGCGGCGGATATTCTTTGGTAATGTTTTTTACGGTTAACATTGAATAACGGCGGCAAGCCGCCCGGCTAAACAAGGTACATAAATACACCGGCGGCGATGAAAATCACACCGGCGGCAGGTCGGCTCCAAAGTTCAACATACTTGAACGCATTGAACGTTTTGCCGAAGTACCGGAGTTGAAACGCCAACAGATAGGATAACACAACGACGGGCAAAGCGGTACCGAGTCCGAAACACAGCGTGACGGCAAGCGGAACGGTACTTTTCATCGCCAGCGCGAGCATTGCTAAAAACATCGCCGCCGTTGTCGGACAAAACGCAAGAGCGTAAAACGCGCCGAGAAAAAAGGATGAAAAAATGGATAATCGGTCATTGGTCATTAACAGCGGCATAAAGGAATTTCCCGTTGTCCATTGTCCGTAGTCCATTTTTTTCATCAGCAATATAATACCAATCAGGACGAACGCCGCGGGCAGCCAGCGGTGCAGTGTTGAAGTCAGAAACCGGGACAGTTCCGAGCCGCTGTACAGCGATAAACCGATAATGCAGAACACCGCTGCCGTGTAGGCAAACATTTGACCGGCGGCGTAAAACAAACCGGAAGTCAACACGGGAAAGCGGGAAACACCGTTTCCCGTCCGTTGATGCGCAATGTACGAAATTGCCGTGATGTTCGCCGTCAGCGGACACGGACTAATGGACGTTTGCAAACCTAAAAAAAAAGCGGCGAATAACATTAAAACCGGATAACAGCATTTTCGATAACGCTCCGCATCGCGTTATTATCGTTCACATTTTCCCAAATGGGTTCGGTCAAATCAACGGAGCGGACGATTTCGCCGTTTTTCTTTTCAACGAGAATGACCGTTGCTGTCCCGATGTTGAACTGTTCGGCGAACGCTTTATTTTCCGGGATATTGTACTCCAACGAAACAAAATGCACTTTCCCGTTTTGTCCGTCAACGATGCCGCGGGTGATGTCTTCGATTTTCCGGCAAGTGATACACCGTTCGGTACTATGGCAGATAACGGCGGTACGTCCGTCAGGAATCACTGCCTGCTCGTGCGGCATCCATACGGCAGTAATGAAAAACGCAATGAGAAAAATTCCGGCGGCATATCGGACAATTCGGGTAAATATCATTGTTCCTTCTCCGCTTTTGTTAAATATGTTTTGATTTCGTCCAGCGGCGGTACCGTTCCATAGCAAACAACGGCACCGTCCACGATTAACGCCGGTGTAACGGGAACACCGAAGGAAAGAATCCGTTCGATGTCCCCGATTTTTTCAAACGTGAAGTCCAAAGCGAGTTCTTCGGCGGCAAGTTGTACTTTTGCCGCTAACCGTTCACACCGGGAACAATTTGCGCCGAGGACTTGGATGAGCATATCACTTCTGTACTTGTCTGAAAAACCTTTTATGGTAGATTATACGATGAAAGGAGAAAAATCAATGCCTACGCTGTTCCGCTGCTGCTTTATCGGTCTTGCCCTCGCCGTGTTCCTGACGGGTTGTGAAGAAAATACGGCATATCCGCCGCCGGAAAACGTGCCGCCTGTTCCGCAAGACCCTGATACCGATGCTGATGCGCTGCTGGACCAAAAAATTGCCGACGCACTAAAAGAAATTGAGCAGCACGCCGCTGACCGGCAGCAGGCGGTACAGCCGCAGCAAACGGCACAACCTTCGGCGGAACTTCCCGCACAACCGGACAGCGACGGACTGCGGAAGGCAAGAAGTGTTCTCAACGCGGCACAGTTGCTCGTGTTGGAAAACCGGAAAGAAGATGCGCTGCCGCTGTTCCAACAGGCAGATTCTCTACTGACCGATTCGGACAAGCCGTTTGCGGCGGCAATGCTGGCACTCGATATTTCGTTAGCGTATTCCTTACTGAACGAGACGGATAAGGCACGGGATTGCTGTGCCAAAGCGGAACAATTCATTCAAAAAATCGCCGGCAAAACATTGCAAACGGCGGCGAAACTCCGGTACGCCAAAGTGCTGTTAACCATT
Organism: Planctomycetaceae bacterium; assembly: GCA_031261125.1. Taxonomy (GTDB): domain Bacteria; phylum Planctomycetota; class Planctomycetia; order Pirellulales; family Thermoguttaceae; genus WRKP01. The sequence continues at coordinate 9,255 of JAISJZ010000055.1, forward strand.
CGGACGAACGACCCGAAGTTGACTCTTGCGGAACAATTAGCGAATATTAAAAAAGCGGCAACGGAAGCATCACAGGCAGTTAAAACACTGCCGGCAGTTCCCGAATTGACCATCGAAGAGGAAAATCCGCTGATGCTGCCGGTACCGACGCGGACGGAAATGCTGCATTTAGAAAAGACGCTGCTCGGCAAAGTTACCGAAATGTTTTCTGCGGCGGGGATTGAGGAACCCCCTCCGGCAAGCGGCGATGCGAAATAACTACCCCCGCAGCCGCGGCAAACTCGGCAGCAAAACCGTAAATTGTGTCCCGCAGTTTATCTCGCTTTGAACCGCAATGTGTCCGCCGTGCGCTTCGATAATTTTCTGCGTTGTCGGCAATCCCAAACCGCTGCCGCCGCGCTTCGTTGAAAAGAACGCGTCAAAAAGATGAGTAAGCGTTTTTTCGTCCATCCCGTTGCCGGTGTCAATCAAATCAACCGCAACTTCATTGCCGTTCGAGCGTGTGCGGATAACGAGTTGTCCGCCGTTCGGCATCGCTTGCTGAGCATTGAGAACTAAGTTTAACAACGCCCTGTAAAACGAACGCTTGTCAAGCATTACGGTCGGTAAATCGCTGGCAAGATATTCCGTGATTTCAATGTTCGATTCTGCCGCCTTGGGACGGAAAAACTCGATGATTTCCCGAATCTCCTGATTGACATCCGCCGGCTGCAATTCGATACGGTGCGCTCTGGCAAAGTCCAAAAAGTCGTTCAGCAATTCTTCAAGGCGGGAACACTCCCGCTGGACCACTTCCACTTTGCGCAACGCTCTGCGCCCCTGCGGCAAATCAATGCCGTCAAGTTCTTCTGCGAGGAGTTCTATGTTCAGCCGAATCGTCGAAAGCGGATTTTTGATTTCGTGTGCCAATGCGCCTGCCAGCCGGGCTATTTCAGTATAACTATCCAAAAGGGTAGGGGACAGGGAAAAAGAAACGCCCGTCCATTGTAATGTTATGACGGCTATTCGACAAGGGCAGAGAATTCTTGACATTCTCCCGCCGCTGCGCCAGAATGGAACCGACAGCGTGCGCTGAACAACGTGCGCTGAACAAAATACAAAGGCATTTCACAAAAAAGTTCAATGTTTGACGAATCCGATATTTTCCGCCGCGGTGTGGAGTTTCTGAAAAAAAAGGACTACGAACAGGCAGTCGAATCCTTTACGTCCGCCATACAAGTGAATCCGCAATACATAGAGGCGTACTACTGCCGCGGTAATGCTTACGAAGCCCAAGGACTGTTTGACCAAGCCGTCGAAAATTACGATGCCGTTCTCCAATTTGCCCCGAAAGAATCCGCCGCTTATTTTAACCGTGCCTGTATTTTTCGGAAAAAAGGACAAAACGAAACCGCCATCCGCGAATTCACCAAAGCCATCGACCTGAAACCGGATTACGGCAAGGCGTACTACAACCGCGGTGCCGTTTATTTTTCGATAGGCAACATCGACCTGTCGCTTACCGATTACACCAAGGCGATTGAATGTTCGCCGAAAGACCCCGACCCGTATGTGGCACGCGGATTGATTTACATCGTGAAACAGAAGCCCGAAACAGCGTTGGCGGACTACGATAAAGCGTTGGAAATTGACCCGAAACATTTCCGCGCCCGCGGCAACCGGGGCAACGCCTTGGAAGTTCTCGGACGCAACGGGGAGGCCATTAAGGAATATACGGCAGTTATTGAAATAACGCCGCAGGATTACAAAGCGTATATGAACCGCGGATTCATTTACAGCAAGATACAGGATTCGGAAAAAGCGTTGGCGGATTATTCACGGGCGATAGAACTGAATCCAAAGTATGCGAAGGCGTACTGCTGCCGGGGGGCGGTTTATGCGCTGTTGAAGCGGCAGCAGAAAGCATTAGAGGATTATGAAGAGGCAATCCGGCTCGCGCCGCAGAACATTGATGCCTACATCAGCCGGGGACAGGCGAAGTTGGCAATGTCCGACCAAATCGGAGCGATTGAAGATTTCAATTTGGCGTTGAAAATGCAGCCGGACAACGCGAAGGCGTGGCTGAACCGGGCAGCCGTCCGCAGCAAGTTAGGCAACAGCGAAGAGGCAATCGCCGATTACACCGATGCTATCCGCTGTGCGCCGAAAAACGTCGCGGCGTACTGTTCCCGCGGCGTGCTTTACACAAAGACCGGCAAACTTGCCGAGGCGGTTGCCGATTACAAAAAAGCGATTGAACTTGACCCGAATCACCTCGGAGCGTATTTGAATCTCGGCATCGTTTATCGGATACAGAGCGAATTCAAACAAGCGATACAGAATTTTTCGCAAATCATCAAGTTGAACCCGAATTACACGGCGGCGTACCAAAACCGGGCGATAACGTACAATATGATTGGCAACAAGGAAAAAGCCGAGAAGGATTTGGCAACCGCAAAGGAATTGGAAACGAAGAAGTAGAGCGGGCAGTGCCTTTACCCCGTGCTGGCGCACGGGGTCATCCATATTTTGCCCCATACGGGGCAAGGCACTCCGTCGTAAAACTTGTGATAATACTTTTTGCCGTTAACGGGATAACGTATTATTGTTTCTTGTGGTCGCCGATGTTCGGGACCGACGGGAACGTGTCAGGACCGAAGTACCGCAGCGCAACCAGCGGTTCCGAGCCGGTGTTTTCGACCGTAAAGCCCTCTTTCGCCGCCGCGGCGGTAACGTAAATTTCATCGTTCGGTTCCGCACCGTAACGAATCATCACCGGCGTATCGACCGTCAGTTTGCCGACCGTTCCGTGTCCTTGAACGAAAATCCAGGAACTGGCACCGGGGTCTTTCACCGTTGCCTCCGCACCAGGGAACACCGTCAGTTCCTTCGCCGAGAACAACTGTTTGCCGTCAATTTTGCCGTAGGTAATCCATTTGTCAACCCAGCCGTCGCCGCTCGCTTTTTCATCAACAATCGGTTCAACGTAGTTGTGTTCCTTGAACAGCGGGTCAACGTTTTTATCCCAATCGAGCATCGACACGATGTAATCGAGGTCCCGGTGCTTATCTTTCGGAACATCTTTGACGAGAAAACTCCAATCGACATCGCGGTTTTCCACCAGCGACGTGAACGAACCGAACACATCGCTGCCCCACTGCGGTTCATAAGTGCAGCACGAACCCGGCGCGTGCAGAACACCGGCAGGAACGACCCAGCCCGTCCCCGGTCTCAGTTTGTACGCTTTCGACAGGTACAGAATCCCGTTGTCGCCTTTGTCCCAATCTTCGAGGCATTTTTTCACCTGCTCTTTCGTTGTACCGGGTTCAAGACCGAAGAACGTG
>JAISJZ010000148.1 GCA_031261125.1 Planctomycetaceae bacterium
GTTCAATGTGGACGACTGTCCCGCACTCAAGGGGGCTTACACGGCAAGGGGTTCAAAGGGGCAGTATATCACTGTTATCCCGAAACTTGATATGGTTGTGGCTCACAAGACCGACCCCATTGACGGTGCCACCACCTTTGAACAGTACTACACACTGTTAAAAATGATTATTAACTCGAAGGACAAGCAGCCGCTGCCGGAGAATGTTGACGAACTAAAATCGAAGGAGTGGTATCTTGAACGTGTCGCCGAAGTGGGCCGTGCGGCGAAGGTGCCTATCATTCAGGTTGCCTACAAAGACCGCACCCGGAAGATACTGCTGGAGTCCGCCAATTTTGATTCCGCCGCCGCCCGCCCCGATGCAACGACCGTCTTTCAGGCAGCGTCGATAAGCAAGGTACTCTTCAGTTACATCGTTATGTTGCTGGTGGACGAAGGAAAAATTGACCTCGACAAGCCGCTGTATGAATATACCGGCGGAATTGTTGAAGACCGATTCAAGGACGCTGTCCCCGGCAACGCGGAAGCAAGTGCGCGTAACGAGGCGTGGGCAAAGTTAATCACCGCCCGCATCGTGCTAACTCACAGTACAGGGCTGCCGAACTGGATGCGGAACGGCGGGGCGAGCAACGCCAAACTCGTTATGTCGCAGGCACCGGGCAAGGGTTTCACCTATTCGGGCGAGGGAATCTACTACCTGCAACGGGTCGTCGAACATATTACCGGTCTGACGCTCAATCAGTTAGCAGATAAATACGTCTTCGTCCCGCTCGGAATGACTCATTCGAGTTATAAGTGGCGCGACGAATATGCTCAACTCGCCGCTTACGCTTACAACGCCGATATGATGAAGGGGTCTCAGCGCACGTCTATGCCGGAGAATGCCGCCTACTCGCTGCGCACAAATGCAAAGGACTTCTCGCTCTTTTTGGAGGCGGCGGTCATTGAGGGACGCGGCTTGAAACCTGACACATATACACAGTGGCTCTCAGCGCAACGCCTGATAAAACCGGGATACTATTACGGACTCGGCATCCGCATAAGCCCCAATACGGATTCCGAATCCTACGGTCCGCTGTTGAGCCACGGCGGCAGCAACGGCGGAACGAGCGGTTTTCGCTGCAAGTTCTGGATATTCCCCAAGCAGCAGACCTACTGCGTTTATTTCACGAACAGCGTCAATGGAGGGGGAAATACAGAAAAGAAGATATATCAACTCTTCTTCCCGCAGTATCCTGATACAAAGTATTAAGCAGAAAGAAGTTGCGCCGCAATGTTCATTAGAAAAGATGTCGAAACAGAACTTGCCGAGGTTATCGAAAATGCTTCCTACTGCGACAGGATAGATGTTCCGGGAATGGGAAGTTTACTCTTCGACCACATAATCTTGCAAGAGAATGGAAAAACGTACATTCAACATAGTGTCCGGCTCGAAAAAGACATATTCACGGAGGAAGATTTAGGATTCCTTAACGGTGTGTTTGCTGACATTCCCGGCGAAATGCTGAAAACCAAGCGAGAGGTCGAAAGGTGAATAGAGTTTGCTGTTTGCTTCGGGTAAAGTATTTTGGTGACTCCGCCCCTCCTCTCGTCCGCAATCCAAGTTTTTAGAAACCCCATCTATCGTAAAACGCCTGTAATTCCTTCTTCTCTTCCGATTTCAGGAACCGAACGTAATGAAACTTTGGATACCGTTTTTTCAATACGGGAATTCCTCTGCACGGGTCGGTGTCGCACAAAACAAACGTCGGTTTGTTCCTGCCCGGTTTGCTGCCGATTTTTGCCAACGTTCCAATGTCGTGTCCGTCAATGCGGAACACTCTTGCACCAAACGCTTCGAGACGTTTGCCGAACGGTTCCAAATTCATCACCGTTGTCATTTTGCCGTCGCATTGAAAACCGTTAACATCAACGTAAATCAGCAGATTGCCGATTTTATGGTACGCAGCGGCTTGTACTGCTTCCCAGAATTCGCCGGATTGACATTCACCGTCGGACATCAGCATCACAACGCGTCCGGTTTCGCCCTTTGTTTTTCGGGCAAATGCAATACCTGCCGCCTGACTGATGCCCTGTCCAAGCGAACCGGTGGTTACTTCCATTCCGGGCGAATGTTCGGCACCAATCATTTCGACCGAACCGCCGTCCCGGTTGTACATTTTCATTCCTTCTTCGTCCATTCGTCCCGTTTCAATCAGAGCGGCGTACAGTACCAAAGCGTACTGTGCCGGTGAAAGAATGAAGTTGTCGCAGTTCGGCAGACCGCCGCCGTTGTACGCTGCTCCGGTTAATGCCGGTTGACCGCGTTTCGGCGTGCCGTAAAACGGTTCCGGCAACAGCGGTTTATCAAGCGGCGCAAGTTTCAGAACTCTGCCGTAAAGTACCGCGAAAATTTCCGCCGACGAACACGCTTGCGACAGGTATCCGCCGTTGTGAGCCAAAGTATGAGCAAGCACCCGCCGCCGGATACCGTCTGCTATTGCTTGAATTTTCGGTTTATTCATCTTGGAGTGTGAACACACCCTGTGTTTTATAACTACTCTTGCGGTTTTGCCGGTTCCGGCGTTGCCGGTTCCGGTGTCGAAACCGGTGCAGAAGTTTCAGCCGCCGGCGTTGATGTCCCATCCGGCGTTGCCGATGCCGACGGAACATCGCCGCTGCCAAAACCACTAATACGGCTGCCGGTACCGTGCTTCAAATAATACACAATACCAATACACAATACGAACCAAACGATTGCCGTCCAAACGGTTATCCGCGTAAAAGTATCGCCCGCTTTCGTTCCGAATGCACTTTGACCGCCCATTCCGCCGAATGCGCCGGCAAGCCCGCCGCCCTTACCCCGCTGAATCAGGATAAGGAGAATCATAAATATGGAAACGAGAATAAGAAGAATAATCGAAATGGTTTGCATTGTAATTACGCGGACTTAATAATTCCCAAAAACGGTTCAACTTTAAGCGAAGCACCGCCGACCAGTGCGCCGTCAACGTTTGGTTTCGCCAAGATTTCT
>JAISJZ010000160.1 GCA_031261125.1 Planctomycetaceae bacterium
GCATCGTTTTGGGGTACGTCCATGTTCATACCCTCGCTGTTGATACGGATGTGCATTGTATCAACCCACGGCGATTTTGTTGCAACTTCGGTCGCATCGTTGGAATGAGAACTAATACCGTGAGAACGAATGACTCCTTTTTTCTTCAAACGCTCCATACTTTCCATTGCCTCGGCAAAGACGGAAGTCCATTCGGGCGACATCATACAGTGAATTTGCAGAATGTCGATGTAATCCGTATGGAGTTCCCGCAGGAAACGCGGAACGGTCTCTTCGGGAGATAGACGTTCTTTTTCCGGCAGTCCGCCGCGGGGGTGAAGCCAAACTTTGGAAACAAGTGTATAACTGTCCCGCGGTTTGCCTTTCAATGCTTCCGCAACGATTTGGTGCGTTCCGTATAAATCGGCGCAGTCGTAAAAACGTATGCCGTTATCGTAGGCGAAGTTAATCAATTCGATGCTTTTTTTCCAGCCGGCGCGGACAGTATCGGAAATTCGGCTGTTGCCGCGCATACCTGTTCCCATTCCGAGGCGGGAGCATTTAATATCTTTGGTCAACTGAACCGTTTCGGAAAACTTTGATTCAGAAGGTGCCGGTTTGTCTTGCGCCGATGTGTTTGGTACGAAAGCAAGCGAACCGAAACCGGCTGCCGCTGTTCCTAAAAATTCACGCCGTTTCATAGTTGTACCTTTTAGTTGTTTTATGGAACGAATCCGTAGAAAAAATGAAGACGGCAGTACTTTAACCGAAACGGACGGGAATTGCAAGTCATTTTCCACTAGCCGGATTGTGTCAATCCGGCTACACAGGTTGACGCTCTATCGTTAAAGCCGTGTTGACACAACACGGCTCGTAAAACGCCATTTTACTTGTATTTCCGTCTCGGTGCCGGACTCTGACTTCTTTTTTGACGGGGAAATTGCGTTCCGCCGCCCTGACGGCTGCTGTTCTCACGGCTACTATTCCGACGGTTGCTGCTTTGACGGCTGCCGTCCTGAAACGGTTTGCGTTCTTCCCGCCTTTTCCTTTCATTCCTTTCCTGCTGCTTTTGTTCTTCCTCCAAACGCAATGCCTCAAAATGCTCACGCCGCTGCGTCTTTGCCGTTTTATCTTTTTCGTTCTGCTTTTGCAAACGCCTCACCCGCGATGAACGCCGAAACGCCTCCGACTTCGTAACTTCCTTCTTAATCAGACAGTCGGGACCGTTGCCGATTAAGTCCCCGCGTCCCGCTTCAAGCAAAGCGGACTTCACATCGAAATAATTTGCCGGTTCATAATACATCAGCAACGCTTTCTGCTGCCGCCGTTCCCGCAAACGTTTCGGCGCACAAGCCGGTTGCCCCGTCATTGGGTCTAATCCCGCATAATACATCGCCGTTGACAATTCAAACGGAACCGGTATAAACTCCTGAACCTGTTCCGGCTTAATGCCGTTCCGCTTGAGAAACAATGCCGTCTCTATTGTGTTTTTCAAAGTTGCACCCGGAAAACCCGCGATGAGATACGGCACAATAACCTGTTTTTTACTCGCCTTTTCGCTGATAGAATTAAATTCAGTACAAAAATGTTCGTAATTCTCAATCGGCGGCTTATTCATCAAACGGAGAACTTTTTCGTCCGTATGTTCCGGTGCGGTCTTAAGATGTCCGCCGGTATGATGCAGTGCCAACTCGCGGATATATTGTTCCGAAAGCAATGCCAAGTCCGTCCGCACGCCGGAAGCAATTAACACTTGAGCAACGCCGTCAATGTTCCGAACCTTCTTCATCAGCCGAATAACTTCGGTATGTTCTGCATTCAGGTTCGGACACACGGCGGGCTGAAGACAGGATATTCTTTTGCATACGTTTCTTGCATCTTCGTTGCCGCACTTCATTCCGTACATATTAGCGGTAGGTCCGCCGAGGTCGGAAATGCTGACCGGTTGAGAACTTTCCGAAACGATTTTTTTAACTTCATTAACAACGGAATCAATACTTCTGCTTTGAATGAATTTACCCTGATGAGCGGTAAGCGAACAAAACGTGCAGCCGCCGAAGCAGCCGCGGTGAACCTGTACCGAATTTTTCACGGTTTCCAATGCTGGTATCTTTGCTTTGCCGTAAGAAGGATGCGGCTTGCGGGTGAACGGCAAACTGTAAATCCGGTCTAACTCCGTAGTTTCAAGCGGAAAAGACGGCGGCAAAACGGCAACCGCTTCCTGTGCGTGTTCCTGAATGAGTGTAGTACCGAGATACGGATTTTGATTTTCGTAAATCATCCGCGTCATTTTAACGAACTGCGATTTATCCTCTTCAACTTCTTCCATACTTGGAAGATGAATGCACGTTTCCGTTTCCTCCGGCAAGTCCTCTGTTCTTTTAATGCGGTAAGCGGTACTGCGGACATCTTTTATATCGTAAATTTGTTCACCGTCCCGCATCCGCCGCAGTATTTCAAGCAGCGGTGTTTCCCCCATTCCATAGACCAGCAAGTCGGCTTTGGCATCGAGGAGAATTGAACGTTTGATTTTATCGCTCCAGTAATCGTAATGTGCAAACCGCCGCATACTTGCTTCAACGCCTCCGGCAATCACGGCGCAGCCCGGAAATGCTTCTCTTGCCCGCTGACAGTAGGCAAGCGTTGCCCGGTCGGGACGCAGACCGATTTTACCGTTTGGACTGTAAGCGTCTTCGTTCCGCAGTTTGCGGTTTGCGGTGTAATGATTGACCATTGAATCCATATTACCGGCAGAGACGCAGAACGCCAATTTCGGCGCACCGAATTGCCGCCAAGGTTCGGCACTATGCCAATCGGGTTGGGCAAGAATTACAACTTTGAAGCCGTCTGCTTCGAGAACCCGTCCCAGCAAAGCGGCAGCAAAGGACGGATGGTCAACGTAAGCATCTCCGGTAACGAAGACAACATCGGGACTGTCCCAGCCCCGCTGCTGCATTTCATCCGGCGACATCGGCAAGGGCGGCACAGGCAGCGGCATAGTTGTATCACAGAGTAGAATGTTGGCAAGAGCAAAAGTACCGCTTAGCATTATATCATTTTCTTGCGGAAACGTAATACTTCAGACCTGCGGACTTGTTCCTGCCTATTCCCGCAGTTTTCCCTGCGGTGTTGCTGCCGGACGTTCCCGCTCCGCCGCCGGTTTTTCCTTCGTACCGCCGGTGCTTCGTTCTGAACTGCCTCCAGCGGGGACTGAAATTCCATCGCTGCCTGTATTATCACGTTTAGCAGGGGTTGAAGTTCCGCCGACCGTACCGCTGCCAACTGTACTGCCGCCTTCGCTGCGCTGTCCTTGCCTCCGTTTGCCGTCAGGTCTGCCTTCGGGATTGCTCCCGCCCTTGCCGTTCTCTTCTTCATTTATCTTCGGCAAATCAACATTCTCCCGATGCGACCATGCCCCCAAGACCACCGGTTCGCCCTCTTTCAATCCTTCCTGTATCACCACTTCCTTATCGTTGGAAGGACCTATCTTGACCTCAACTTTGTCCCACTTGTTATCCCTGAAAATCAATGAATACGTCTTACCTCCGTGGGAAAATACCGACTGAACCGGTACCAAAAGCGCATCAGAAATTTCATTGACCGCAATTTTTGCTTCTGCCGTTAAACCCGGCTTGATTCCTTCCGGCGGGTCAAGAATCATTATCGTTGTCATATATTCCTTCGACATCGAGCCGCCCATCCAGTTACCGGGTTCGGGATAATCGTTAACGATTTTT